>JBJXHH010000155.1:0-2798 GCA_046160675.1 Chitinophagales bacterium | reverse complement strand
AGATTATTGCAACCGCATTTGCTGATATTGGTTTTGATGTAGATATCTCCCCCCTGTTTCTCACACCCGCAGAGGCTGCAAAACAGGCAGTAGAAAATGATGTTCATATTATAGGAATATCCTCCCTTGCGGCTGGACACAAAACGTTAGTTCCACAAGTGCTAGAGGCATTAAAAAATTATCAGCGGGAAGATATTCTTGTAATTGTAGGTGGGGTGATTCCCGAAAAAGACTATCAATATTTGTATGATGCCGGGGCAAAATTTATTTTCGGGCCCGGAACAGTGGTGAGTATTGCAGCTATTGAAATTTTACAAAAGTTGAATACCTGAGAACAAGACACATATAAAAAAATAACCGCCTTCGAAAATAAAATCTCAGGCGGCCTCTTTAAACGAAAAACATCATTCGTATACGATTGCGTCCCACAATTCTTCCAATTGCGGTGACAAAATAATTTCTGTTCGTCTGTTCCGTTGCCGGTCTTCCGGTGTTAAGTTGGATGCCACAGGAAAAAACTCACCCCTTCCTGATGCGATCACCTGTTCCGGGTTCACTCCATTTGCTGTTAATATTCTAATGATAGTTGTTGCCCTGTGTACACTCAAATCCCAGTTATCAGCATATTTAGCAGTATTAATAGCTACTGAATCTGTATGCCCTTCAATATAGATAGTGATCGTGCTATCACTTTTTGCTATCACATCAGCAAGCTTTTTAATCGCCTCGGTTCCTTTCTCATTTACTTTATCACTCCCTGATGGAAATAATAATTTGTCAGAAAGCGATACATATACTTTTCCATCTCTCAATTCTATACTGAGTTCATCAGGAGCATAGCCAACAAGGGCATCTGTTAACTTGCCTTTTAATTCCCTTGAAGCTTTCGTTTGCTGTTCTATAACTGAGAGTAATTGTTTGATTTTATTCTCCCTGTCTTTTAATTCTTTTTCTCTTTCTTCTATCGCTTGTTGCTTGGCTTCAAGTGCGCTGCCTGTAACACTTGCCAATGCTTCTTTTTCTTTTTGAAGGGCATCATATTGCTGCGTCAGCTTATTGTAGTCGAAGGCCAACTGCTCTCTTTCAGCATCACATTTTGTTTGCAAAGCACTCATTTCAGTGTATTTCCTGGAGGATACGCAGGAGGATACAAATAGCAGGATCAAAAAAGTAGGCAAAAAAGTTTTCAGATTTTTCATAATCAATTTTTTATATCAGTTTTCTAATCCTGTGCCATAGATTATAAAATGGATTTTAATGAAGTAAAACCATTGTTCGTTCGCTATTTCCCTGAATTTTGAAATATTACCGGATAATTAGTATCAAAACTTTTGAGGTGGAATTTTCCCAATATGTTGTATTAAAAGCATAATGAAAACGCAGAATTCAATTGCGCCGGGCAACAACATTTTTGTATGTTGAAACTCGGAAACCATCATGCAATCTTTTGGGGTTTATAAGTTGTTATAAAATGTGAAAAAAGAGCATTTTCTTCACAGTTGATTTTGATGAGCAGAACTACCCTTAAAGATATAGCAGCCCCTGCGGGAGTAAGCCTTTTTACTTCAGGGGAGATAAAAAAATACAGGTCTCAACTAAATAAATCATCCGGCCATGTCTATCAACATTTTGCGCAACCTCAGGCAACTGACCAACATTAGTAAAAACTACCAGCGCATTGCTGCTACTCAGGTTGTACTCATTTTCGCTGTACTCACCATGGGCGATTTGTTTTATTCCGTTCATCTACCTGCGCCTGATAAATGGATATATACTTTGCTGCTGGTGCTCGAGGCAGTGTATTTAATTCTCTTGCTAAACCTCGCAAAAAACCTGAATTCATCAAAAAAAATTCAAAAGATCATACTTGCAGGTATTATCGCCATCTTCATTTTATCCATTATTGCACTCAATCCCCTGGTTGAAATTGTGGATGATAAAATCCCCTGGCTAATAGCTATTCACACCATCCTGTGCGCTATAGAATGTTATCTCATTGCGCTGGGATTGCAGGATATTTATTCACGGGAAATTCATATTGCAGAACGCCTTTGGGGAAGCGTTGCGGTATATTTAATGATTGCCCTCGGATGGGCAAGTTTTTATGAAGTGATCGTTTTACTTAATCCCGCAAGCCTGGGAACTGTAGTTGCTGCAGGGTATCAATCGTATTCAGAAAGTTTGTATTACAGTTTATGCGCTATCAGCGGAACTGGAAGCGTTTATACAGACCCCACCCATCTTGTGCGTAACCTTGCATTGATAGAAGCAGTTTGGGGAGTTTTGTTTTTAGTAATGTTAATAGGAAGATTATTTTCATTACCCTCGCCTTCAAATGAAAAATAAAACATTGGGAATTGTGAGAAAAATCACCACCCGTTTACATCAAAAACCAATACCTTCGCATCATTAGAGAAACAAAAAATCATGAAGGCAAAAAACTCTCAACAAAAATTAGCGGCTTACTCAGCATTGTCAGCAACATTTCTGCTTGGAGGTGCTGAAATACAGGCGCAGGTAGTGTTTGCAGACATTGATCCCGATTTTATTTACACGGAAGAAACCGCTACACCTCCGGAATTTGCCTATGTGAATCTTGATCTTGATGCTGACGGAAACAACGAAGGTCTAATTGGTTTTGGAAGTTTACGTTTTGCAGGCAGTTGTTATACATCAGGATACATGAGTTTCTATCTTGTAAATTATACTACACAGGGTTCAGTTGCAGTTACTTCTACAAGCGGAGGAAATGTAAACCCGAAAATTTTTAATGAAGGTGCGTTGATTGATGCGGGGGC
>JBJXHH010000154.1:0-18685 GCA_046160675.1 Chitinophagales bacterium | reverse complement strand
ACGAACACTGGATAAAAATTATTTTCTGTCATACTTCTTTATTTTTTAAAGGTTCCTAAAACTGTGTTTCCCAATATCACAGGATTCGCTTCGCCCTCTTCGCAATTATGTAAAGTAGCTTCGGGATAAACGCTGTGTAATTTTTTCATCACTGTTATCATTGCATTGCTCGCATCCCTCAAATCATTTTTGTTTTCTTCTTTCTGCGCAAGATCAGTTTCATATTTATTCAATGCTTCTATCCAGTTTTTATATGCAACATCAAATTCCTGCATAACAGTATTGCTTATCCAGCATAGCTTCAGTAGGCAATGGGCAGGCACCTCTGTGCGGGCCATATCTTCAAAATATTGGCGAAATTGTATGTTACGGAAACGATCTTCCCATCCGGGCAAAATGAGCGAAATCCTGAAGGAGTAAGGATCTTCTTCACCGCAAAATTTACAATCCTCATTCAAACAAACTTCCATCAGTTTGTAATCTTCTTCTGCGTTTTTCTTCGTTGCAGCAAACCTTGGGCGCAGCAAGATGTGTTCTAGCAAGTGCATACCTTCTCCGGAGCATGGGTTTGAAGTAAGCTCTACACTATGGCTTACAGCAGCATCTCTATCATCCGCTGAAGTATAGATCACCCCGCTTTTGGCAATGCTATTTCCCTCTTCATCTATCAATTCATAAGAAAATTCTGATGCAGAAATATCAAGCAATTTATACTGCTCAATACTTGCAGCAGCGCCTGAGATTTTATCAATGATTCCCTCCAGTTCAGAGAATTTTTTGTATTCCTGAAGGCTTTGCAACAAGATGTTGCCTTCTTCATCCTTCATCGTAAAAAAATATTTAGCCGGAGACTCAATTGTTTTTTGAATTTCAATTTGTTTGTAACAAAATAAAAATCTGCGCAAAAAACTTTTTATTCCAGCCAGCCGGGCAATGCGTTTCTCAAAGCCTGAAACATTCTCAGTATCCCACAATGCAGCCGTATCAAGGTAATTGAAGGCTTTACCTCGTTCACGGCTGATAACGGGATAGTCTTTCAGGAAGTTTATTTTATTTGCTATAACTGTTGCATCAGCAATTTTTTCTGATACATACTCTGTACTCCCGCCATTGTCCAACTCTTTATATTCATACATCAGCAATGCATAATCATTAAAACTTTCGGCAAACCTTGCCAGCAGGTGATCTAAGAATCTATGGCGTCGATCGTAAAAAGTTTCCTGATTCTCCACTAAGGCATCATAAGTTTTGCGCAACAGATCACCACTTGCAGGAACTGTGCTTGCAAATTGTTGTAAGCCAATAGCGTTCATGTACATTTCATTGGCGCCGTCTTCTTCATCTGTTCCTTTCAGCTCGCTGATATAATTGAAATAATAAGTTCTCAAAACTGTTTCATCCAATGAAAACAGATCCTTTGCATGATGCATCTGTTTGAAAAAATTAACAAGCAATTGATCATAAAACATGAGATATGCTTTCATTTGTTTCGCATGCGCCCTTCGTTCAGCAGTAGTCTTGGTTGATAAACCTGCATTTCCTAACCCGTAAGTATTAGGAAATTCATGCTGTACAGAAACATAATCCTGCAGGTTCCTGTAACTTCCATTCGGTATGTTGAGGTCATCAGTAGTTCCCCTTCGTTTATTTTGTTGTTCTTTGCCATGTAAGTATTTCAACGTATCAAAAGTTTCATCCAACTTTGGGCGGAAAGGCAGTTTGCCTTTCAAGAAGATCACCTTTGATTTGAAATAATTCAACACGGGTTTATATCCTGGTTCAATTTTCAAACACCAGCGTTCACTCGGCAGCATTGCATCGCCCTCAGAATTGTATGTTGTAAGTAACACATCTTTTACGCTGATAACTCCCCCGGTCTCCATGATAAAGTTGATGATATCAGATACATGAATTTCAGAACGCAATTGCGTTGCTTTAATCTCATCAGTTTTTATAAACCCATGTTGTAAAACAGGCCCTTCAAATATCTCATCCTTAGGGACACCAGCATTTACTAACTCTTTCAGGGAATAGAATTTTACTTCCGGGTTCAAGTAGTTCTCAATTTGGAACAAAATATTTGCGTACACCTCCTCAACATCTGCATCTGGTTTCACCTGAATATCTGCGCAAAATGCCAATTCCTGAGTTTTTACTGTATCAATTCTCACAAAATCTTCACATAAATTTCTATGCTGATGAAGTAAAACTTTTACTGTTTTAAGTATGCTTACAGTAAGTTTTATTTTTTCAACATATAAACTGAAAACTTCAGTAAGGTTTTCCTTTTTTTTGAGTTCTGATGTAATTGTTCCTGCTGAATCTTCAAAATTTTTCACCATCAGTGGCAGCACAAAAAAATCAAAACTTATTTTTTGAGCGCCGGTTCCAAGCTTGCATGTGATTTTCCATTTTTGATCCTTCAGTTTCACTTTTACATCAGAAACCGAAGAAGGATCAAGTGATGCCAGCAGATCATAATCTATCGCATTCCATTTCGGGAACAGAAATTCTAGTGAAGTATTGAAGAGTTTTTGTGTTTGAAATTGATAAATGATGTTTCCGTTGTTCATGTCGCCAAAGGCATCATGCTCCAGCAGATCAATCACCACCTGGTATAAGCCGTGCAGCTGGATGAAATGCTCGGTTTTTTTATATACCAATGCATCCTTCTTACAATCAGCGTAAATAGGAATCTCCTGCATCGGTTCGCCCACTTTGTACCCATCTTCATCTCTGTAAGGCAGCAACCATGCATTTCTAACTCCGGTTACATCTGCAAGTAGTTTTCTGTAATCTTCAATTGTAAGCGCAGTGTTTCCAAAAATGTTTTTTGCTGAAAAGAAAGTTTGATTCTCTGCGATCTTCCCGTTTTCATCCGCCATCAGATCCTTAATATCAAAACCTGTTTTGTAACCCAACTCAGTGATAGCATAACACAACGCTTCTAAAATTGTAATGCCGGGATCATGACTGTTATAATCCGTCCAAAGATCGCTGGCAAGACTTTCAATATACTCTAAACCTTTTTTACGCAATGAAGCATAATCCTGCGACGCAGGCAAGGTTCTGTTTTTTAATATCGCTATACTCTCTTCCATCTAACAAGTACAATTTGAATCTTCTATAAATGAGATACGATGCGGGTTTTCAGCTTCATTGGTTTTTACTGAAACAAAAACTGAACGGGCGGAAGTTGCTTCAATTTCATCAAAGTCATTACTTCTCTCGCCATTCACTATACGAAACATTTTTACGCAACTCACATAATCAACATAGCTCCTTTCTTCAATAAAATCTATGATCACACTTTTATAAATCTTCCCCCCGAACTCAATATCACTTTGCGCATCATAAGCCCAGGGCGCAAAATATATTTCCAGCTCTTCTTTCAGTTTTTGTGTGTAATATGCGTTGTCGTCTGTAACATATTTTATTTTAAACTCCATCTGAATTTCCTCAAACCTTGGATTGCGAACTTCAAGGTTTACATGAGGGGAAATGTATTGATATAGATATTTTCTTATATCTGTGAGTGTGCCGATACTGGTATTCGGGCGCATAGGGTCAAATGCATTTTTATTCAGAAGGTTTGGAATTGGGACGATCAGCACAGAACCTGGTTTCAATTCATTGTCAACATAACTGGTGACGCCGCTGTTATCTTCTTCTGTTATTTGTGTGTGATTAATGCACTTTACTTTATATATATCCGTGAATTTTTCAAGCACCATCCTTTCATAATCCCAGATGGCGATGCTGCGGTTTTTATGCCGCAGTCGTTCACTCACCCGAACATAAAATTTCTCATCCGTTTCTTTTGTCCTGCCGCCGAAAGAAGCGAAAGGTTGTTCGATCTTTTTCATTGATGAATCGCCAACAAGCAATTTACTGATCGTTTTAGCAGGGATATTCGCTTTGAAAAAATTTCCTTCTTTCTTATGATCTATTAAAACAGCCTTCGCTGACTGCGCAGTTACAGCAATGAGTTTACAAACCGCATTGGTGTGATTGGCAACTGTAACCCGCAGCCAGTGGTGCTGATTTGCGAAAAGAGATGTAACAGCAGAGGCATTGCCGGGAATTGAAAATTGTATGATTCCTGACGTTGTAAGATCATTTGTTCCATCAATAATATCTTCCTTTTCAAATTGAACCCAGGCATTATCTTTCGAAAGATAATACCAGTAAAGTTCCTGTTTTTCCGCAAGCGGATCGGCTGTTCCTTCTGCCACCTGGAACAACATTGACAGTGTTTGATCGGGTGAAAAGTCTTCTATACCGATAAATAATTCTCCTTCATTTGTGTAAGAAGGGAGCAATGAAATTTCATCAGCATTTGCAACACTCGCTGAGCCGAATGGAGTAAGATGAATGAACGATGCTTTCTCAGCGTCAGTAAGATCCAGCGTAACTGAAGCAGAGTAATTCATGCTGATCTCTTTTACTTTCGGGGTGTATGGTTTCGTTACTTGGTTTGTTTGAATTGTGTAAGTTAACTCTGAAAAATTTACGATGCTCTCCAGAGCCTGGTTTGAAATTTTCGATGCCTTCTTTGTTACCATTGCCTGGGCAGTAACGGGTATAGTCGATTGAGAATACGTTGCGCTCTTTGCGGCAGCTATTAAATCATCAATATAATCTCCATGCCCGAAGTCTTTATTAAGATTAAGTTTCAAAAAACCGTACTTTGAAACAACAGTATAATTTTCATTTTCAGAGTATTCAATGTCGCCGGGCAATTCGTTAATGCTGAAAGTTATTGTTGATTGTTTTGCAGTTTCATCAAGCGGATTAAACAATTTTTTTGAGTTGTGCAAAGTTTTCCAGGTTGCATTTTCCAGCATCAGAATGTCAGCAGTGTGAGAGTTTTTGTTTGTGATAAGTTCATCAAGATCTTCAAAGTTATCCCAGGTAATAAACAATGAGCCCGAAACAGATGCACCGTTATTTACTGCCTTGTTAAAAATTTCATTCGAACCGATGATGAACGAAGAACCTATGTGTGGTGCGGGCCCAAATAGGTCAAATGGCTTCGAGGGATTGATGATACCATCATCGTTTTGCAACGCCAGGTTTTTCATTCCCGTAACTGAAACTGCAAGCTGGATACCTGTGATTAACAGGTTCCAAAATTCTTCCGGCGCTGCTCCATTGTTCACAATGAATTTTGCTAAAGGAAGTTCTGTAGCATAGTTTCCTGCATGAGTCTTTACAGAGTAGGGAACAATTGCATCGGCGCCGCCATCTATTGTAACAGCAATGGTGATCGCATTTCCTGATACTGAAATATTTGATGAAGATATCTCTGCATCAACCCATCCCTTCTCTCCTGTAAACTGTAAGCTGAGAATATTTTCTATGTCATCTTCGTTTAGTGAAACACTGCTTGTTGAGTTAAAAGTAAATGTAACCGTACGCTGGCCCTCCGTCAGGTACAAATAATTTGAAGCAATTATAAACCCTGTTTGTGCTTTTGCATACGTTTCTGCCCCAAATGTATTCCAACTGCCATCAGCACTTTCAGGCTTTGCTCCTAGTCCTTCCTCAGAGTTTGCAACTTCTCCCAAAAAAATTTGCTTCGATCCATACTCGGCATCTTTCTTAACATAAACATTTTTTATTTCTGCAATTTTTCCCTGGTTCAACACAACGTCATCAGTCAATGCATAAAAAATTTCCAGCCCGTCAGCATCCTTCCCTGCTTTAAACACTGTATCTTTTGCCAGTAAATGATTTTCAACATTCTTTTGCAATTCAAAAGTGAGATGTACAGCATCGGGTTCTGCATTTTTGTTTGTGAGTTGCAAAATTTCTTTGTAGTACAAATCAAGATGGCGCTGAGTGAATGTGTTCAAATGATCCTGGGCATAACGAAAAAGTTTGATGAATGTAAGGAACAACCCGTAATGCGGTGAATGTGCGGGAAAATTATCAAGAGTTTTTTCCAGTTCTGCTCCAGCCGCTTCTGTAATGCTGGCAAGGGTTTTCAGGTATGCATCAAAAACAGAAGTGAATAAATTATGTGTTGCAATGTTCTTTATTTTGATTTTTGCTGAGCTGCCGTTGTATGTAGCAGTGAAAGGAAAAATATCTTCAAACCAAACTATATCGAGGGATGTCTCATCAAAATTTTGCGAAAAAGTTATTTCAAGTGGTGATGGGGCAGGGATATCCGTACTTGTTCCATCAATGAGGTTTTGAGCTATAGCTTCATTGTAATATTTCTTCAGCCTGTTATAATATTCAGGCAATCCTGATTGAATTGCACCTTTAATTATCTCTTTGTAATCATGAGAAAGTGGGAGTTCAGTATAAAATTTGTTAATCTGGTCAGTAAGAGTAAACCCGAAATCAAATAACGCTTTGAAGTTCTTTTTCAGAACCGGAAGCGAGGTGGTGTTTTCATTTTGCAATGCATCAAACAAGGTCTTTGAATGCGCAAAACATGCCTGTACAGGAGCTTTCAAGATGGTAGCCAATGTTACAGATACATCCATACACATGAACTCTTTCCAGGTTTCACCATCTATATGTTCATTATTTATGTTGTAATATTTCAGTTGTTCAGCATATTTTTTTGCAAACAGAATCAGGTCAGCATCATCCCGTTCATCTACCTGAACACTTGCCGGTAGCAAGGCCTGTAAAGTGCGCTGGTATTGGTTTATACCGGATCGTAGCAAAGGGTTTCTATTTTTACAATTGCTGCTCATTTCCTAATATTTATACTTCAGTGCCTTCATTCTTATAAAATGGATACACATAATTGTAGCGGGTATTTTTTTCTCTAACTGTGTAGTCCAGTACTATCAATATCACTCCCTCATTTTCTCTCGATGCATCCAGGTCAACTTTGTTCAATTTTATTCTCGGCTCATGATAAGTAATTGCAGTTTGAATGATATCCCGAACAAAAGATTTGAACGTAGATGTAAGCGTTTCAAAGATCATTTCATCAAGGTTGCATCCATAGCCTGGCAACATGGTTCTTTCTCCTAATCTGGTTGTAAGTAGAATATGCAGGCTGCTTTCAATATCAGCTTCACCACTCAACATACTCACATCTTTTGTTGCCTTGTTAAATGCTGGAGGAAAACTCCATCCTGTTCCGAGAAACGATTTGTTCATAATTTATCCAATTAAAACTGTAAAACATCCTAATACAATACTGCCACCATGCGCTGTGCTATCTCCCATTCTTGCCGCAGGTTTTCCGCCGATCAATACTGTAGTTGATCCCATCACAATTGTATCTACAGGCCCCGTGCACACACACAAATCACCAACTGTAGCTGCAGGCAATCCACCTATGAGCACAGTTACTGAACCGGGCGGAAGGATAGGCCCACCTATATGGGGATTCGGGCTCGAGAGTGGGCACACATGCATATCTGTTATTCTTGCTGCGAAAGGCATATTTATTTTTGAATGGTTAATTGATTGATTTCAGGCAGTTTCAAGCCGATTTTTATATTGCAAAAAAAACCGAATTCTATTTCCATAATTGCAGTCAAGGGTTAGTTAATTTTTACTAATCCGCCTTTTATCTCTGCTATCCCGCTGCCTTCTAATTTTACTGTTGCGCTTTTCATTTCTACACTACCGGGCCCGGCTTTAATCTCCGATCCTGCTGCTGAAACTGAAAACTGCGATGACGGGCTCAGCGAAATATTCACTGCTTCTAGTATTATATCTGTTGCTGCTTTTATTTTTAAAGAACTTGCACTTTCAATGGTAACACCAGATGATTCCATCTTGATATTGTTTCCATTTTCATCCTCTAATTTTATAATTCCATCCTTTTCGCTAATCGTAAATTTTTTCCCAGCAGGTGTTTCAAGTTTGAAAGACTTTTCATCATCATTAAACATCATTTTCATTTCGCTGCGACTCACATACCCTTTTTCATGATTGTCATTACTTGCGGTGAGAGGTGCTGCTAATGCGCTGCTGTGTAACATGCCCAGAATGACAGGATGATTTACATCATTGAAAATAAAACCTACTATTACTTCATCGCCAATTTCCGGACGGAAAAAAGTGCCCCGGTTATTTCCTGCATCTAACGTTGCAATACGCATCCAAAATCCTTCTTCATTATTATTGACAACTGGTAATTTTACTTTTACCCGGTGCTCCCCATCTGGGTCTTCAAGGTCAGTTACAACTCCTACCTGCAAGCCCTGCACAGCAGGCAGCAAACCAATTTGTGCTGAAAGGTGGTTTGTAGGAAGGCTCTCAGTGAACCATTCATGGGGCATGCCGAAAGATATTTCTGTAGTCCAATCTCCTCTTACAAAATCATGTTTTACTGCAGAAACAAAAACAGGCCCGCTAAATCTTTCGCCAACACCGTTCAAGGAAATAACATCTCCAGGTTTTACACCAGGAAAACCGATACATTTTACTTTACCCCGCATTTTTGCAAGGCGGCTTTTTAAAAGTTTTGCATTCGCCCATTCCTTTGCGGCATTTGTTTCGGGTTTTACACTATGTATCAGCTCATTACTTTCTAATCCAATTACATCAGCAAGAACTGAGTTACTCAGGTTACCAAGTTCCTGCACACCTGGGTCATCTGCAGTTTCTTCCACAGTCTCCTGTGCAGCAGGATCCCAGGTTATGCTTTTTACTTCGTTGAATTGTGTGCGGGCATCAATCTCAGCATTATACTCTAAAATTGTTGCACCGAACAAAAGGTCAAGAACAGGTGCTGCTGTTAAGTCAGGTTTTTTTATGATGATCTTGCCATCGTCTGTCAAACAAATATTGCCGATCACATCCATCCGGGAAACTAAAAAATCCCAGTCAGTGGAGTTATACTGTACTGCTTGTTTGTGGGTTATTGCTGAAGTTTCCACCTCGCTTTCCAGCCCGTAACTTGCTATGATCTCATCAGCAATATCACTGTCGGTAACATTCTCATAATATTTATTTTTTTTCCCTATCGTGAGTTTCACTACTTTGTCTTTACATTCAATAATCAGTTCAGAAGATGTGCTGCTTATTTTGTTTGCATGTGAGGTTATGATTCCTTTAAAAACTACTGTGTTATCACTCCTGTAGCCAATCTCTATTTCTATTTCATTACCCGGAATAAAATATTCTTCATTGCTTATGGGAAAATTTTCCGCAGAAGGGTCACCATCACTTATTTTCAGTTTTGCATAAGCTATCCTGTTTAATTCTTTGTGTACATATATACTTGTAGCAACAATGCTGTAAGGCACTTCTACACCATTTATCTTTATGCTGTAGGTAACAACATCAGGAATTTGCGAAGTTGGGATCGTTCTGGGTGCCGCCGCCATAATGATTATTTTAAAGCATAAAATTTAAGTTCTGTGCCTATTTTGATTTTCCTGAAACTATCCAGCCCGTTTTTTTGCGCTACATCAAAATAGTATCCCGGGGTCCTGTAATATTTCTGCGCAAGCAGATAAAATTTATCTTCAGCTTTAAAAATGTGTGCATGCGTTATATCAGGTGATGAGAGTGGATCTTCTGCCTGCTGTACATGTTCCCGCAACTTCAACTTTGCAATAACCCGTAGTGGCGTTCCATCCGTTTTAAACAATTTATATTGCAAGTCAAGTGAAACAACCTTCCCCTTAAAGATTTCATTAGTGTCTCCCCACATTATTTTTACATAATTGGTTTGATGTGTATCCCCATTCACTGTCACCAACATGTCCTTAAGCAAGGTTACCTCTGCTTCTACATTGAGTGCTTCTGTTTGCCCCAGAAGTGTAATATCCAGTAAACTTGCATTTTTAATAACCCCTGTGCCGTCTATGATGATATCAAATCCCCATTCAGCCGGAGGGCGACCGTTAAACACCGGGGGCTTACTTCTGTCGCCGGCGGCGGCAGTAGGTGTTTCATCAATTTGAAACCTTTTTGAATAGGTTTCAGGGTTTACCTTAAACTCATACTCCCCAACCTGTGCTGGCATACTATCCGGATTTTCAGGCCCATCGTATACAAGCATCTTCATTTTTTCAACTTGTCCAAGAGGTATCATCAGCGTTCATTTTTTTCTTTTAATTTTTCAAGGATCTCTTCAATGCATTCATGAATAATTTCTTTTTTCAGTTTTTCTTTCTCCCTGCGCATTTCATTTTTATCAAACCCTATTTTTGTTCGTCCTTCGTTTGAAATTGTAGCCTTAATATGCAGTTCTTTAATTTGTATAGGCATGATGATAAACTTTAATTGTGATCGCTTACATATTGGTTTAGAATTATAACACCGGTTACCCGATTGATACACTTCCGCTAATACTTCCTATTGCATTCATACCTTCGGCTAATGCAGAAGAAAGATTCAGAATGTTGAAATAGTTATAACTCAGTACAAGTGTTTCAATTGCTATGGCACTCTGTTCAGCATTTAGTGTTGAGAACTGAACGCTTTTCGGAATTGCATTAACAACATACCAACTCTGCACTGGCACATGAATGTCATTGAGTAAAGTGATGAGCAGGTTTGTGGGTTGAAAAATAAAATTCTGCACGGCATTGATACACCAAGCTGAAATACCTGACGGGGTTTCAAACTGCCCCCGTTTCAGAGTGATGTCAGTATATGTTGTGCGTACAGGAAGTTGATGTATAAACCTGTTTTGCCCGCCTTCTTTATGCGGCTCCATCTCTACATTAACTGTGAGCCCGCTTACTTCCTGGAAACGAAAATCATTGGGCAATTGCGGAAATAATTCAAACGCAACTACGAAATGAAAACCTACGAGCGGGTAATTTCCTAACAGATCGGGCATGTTGTTGTTTTACAATTTTTAAATTACTGATTTTATATTGAAGAACACATCTTGTTTACATCATTCATTCTGAATTGTTAATCCTTCATGTGCAAGCTCAAGAGTTTCTAAAGCAACTTCGTTTCCGTCAGCTTTCAGATCAGTAGGCGTTACTTTTAGAGGCCATGCGTTCTTCACTTTCCAAACAAGAACAGGTTCATGGTTTTCATTCAGTAGGCTTATGGTAAGATCCCTGCGTTCGATCTGATTCAAACTCACAGTGTTGAACCAATTATAAAATTCATTGTCGCCTGCAAATGTTCCCCGCTTGAGAGTGATGTTTGAAAACTTTCGTTGACCGGGCATTTTCACTTTTGAGTACTCAGGGCTTGCGCCGTCACGATATTCAATTACATCGGTTGTAATATCGAGTCCTGAAACATCTGTGAACCCGATCTTGCTTCCACCCCATTCTACCTGGAAGTGAAATTTTGATAATGGATATTCTGCCATAATTTTTGTTATTTACGATTTACAATTTTTTGAATTACTATTTATTTTTTCTCTTTCATTTACGATTCCTGCATTTTATGCATGAAACGCAGGATGATAAATTCCGCTGGGCGAACTGCTGCCAAGCCTATTTCAACAATTAATCTTCCTTCCAGGATATCAATCGCCGTCATGGTTTGCCCGAGCCCGATCTTTACAAAAAACGCATGCTCAGGTTTTGCGCCGGCTAATGCGCCCTGCCTCCAGAGGATGGTTAAATAATTCTCAATCATCGCCCTGATCTTTATCCAGGTATTTGCATCGTTCGGTTCAAATACAAATTGCGCTGAAGCTTTTTTACAACTTTCTTCCACCATGTTAAAGAAGCGGCGAACACTCACATAGCGCCATTCGTTGCTGTTACCATCTAATGTTCTTGCACCCCAAACAATTTTCCCTTTGCCAATAAATGCTCGGATGGCATTGATGGATTTTCCGGATGTTGCATCAATATTTAAAGTTTCCTGGTCAGCATCAGAGATTGTTACAGTGAGAGATTTAACACCCAACACACTTACATTTGCCGGGGCTTTCCAAACACCCCTCGTTCCATCCACCCTGCTCATAATGCCTGCCATTGCTGAACTTGGGGCTATTTCAACACCAAGTTGGGTAATGGCATTCTTGCATTTTGCATACACAGCACTATTCTCAGTAAACATTGTATCTAACGTTGCCGATGCAAGAATTGCAGCACCTCCGCCTTCAACCGAAATATTCAACACAACATCAGCATCATTAAAATCATAACTTAATGTTGTAACTAAATTCGGATAATAACAGGCACCGTAACTCAGATTGTCGTTGCCTACGTTGTTTGATCTGAATTCATTTTGATCTGTGTTGATGTTCCAGGTTTTTGATAATACATCAATAATTGCAAACCTGTCCTGTAATTTACCGCACAATGCAAGTGAGCTGTCAACTAAAGTTTTATATTGTGCCGCTGAAGTAATATTTTGACCGTCAGGAAAAACGATAAGTGTAGGTTCATCCTCTTTTTCAAGAACATCTAATGCAGATAGTAATCTTGCCTGCGCAACACTTCCTGTTCCGGTTGTATACGTATCAACACTGATGATGTAACAGGCACTTCCGCCGTTCAAAAAGAACATTCGCATCGCATAATACATCATATATACTGAAGATGGGCTCCCAGATATAGCAGCTGAAACTTTAACATCAGCAAGGCCTCCGTTTATATGCACTTCTGAAATATTTATTTCAATATTCACCTCTTTCGGAGCTTTCCCGAAATACAATTCATAATCCACCATGGAAGTGATGCGTTTGGCTTTCATATTCAGCGAAGTTCCATCACTGTCCATTGCCTTTTCCGTGTACCCAATGAAGGCAGGAATGGCTGTTGCCACCTGTGCCACAGAAGGTGGAAAAGAGGGAATTTCATTGATATAAACTCCGGGTGTTTTAATGGCACTTTCATTAATTTGCGACATAATGTTTGATTTTTATTGTTAATAGTTCAAATAAATTTCTGATGTAAAACTTTTTGTGTTTGTGTCGGGTTTGAGGAATGCTGATGCACATTGTAATTTTTCTATTTCAATAATCCCCGCTGTTAATTTGAAATTCTGAAAGGGTTTTGCATATAATGGCACCGGCGCATTTGATATAAATTCATTTCCGTTTTGTGTAAATGCAAATACATTATTCTTGTCAGTGATACTGGTAACTGAACTCTGTGAAGAAATATATTTCCAGGTGCTGATCCTGTTTTTGAACCTGATCACATAATTCTGTTCTTTCACAACGCCAGTGTTTGTAAGCATCATCATATCGGAACTAACCGAATTATCAAAAAATAACTCAATGATGCCAAGTGTTTCGCCGGTTACTTTATACAATGAACGATCAGTAATATCCTCTGATGTTACATATTGCAGGTTTGCAACTTCCCGCCAATAGTTTGTGGTTGTAAGGTCAATCTTACTGCCTTTAAATAACAACCGGTTCGCTTCGTATAATTTGTTATTGGGCTTATCAAAAACCAGAGTTCCTTTTTGAATATCATCAACAATTCCTTTAGATATTTCAGGGCGGAAAGTATCAGTGTAGACAGGAAAACGATCTGCTTTTAATCCCCGCCAAAAACTATTTTCTGAAGTATTGTGTGCATTACTTGGGTGATTGTATTGAATAGCCTCAAACAGTGCAGTTCCGTTTTTTGCAAGCGAACCAACTTCATATTCATTTGCAAAGTTATATTCAGCAACAGCTTTACTCAGGTAACAAATTGTATCGGTTTTGTTTCCCAGCAGGTTTGAAAAATAAAAAATATCACTGCCGCTGTTGAACATTTTTATTGAAGTGAAGTTTTTAAATGCGGGATTCTTTACCAGCAGGTGAAACTGTAAGACTGTGGAAGTATTAATACTGATATAAGGCTTCCCGGTAATATCTGTTTCAATCAAAGCATAGAGCCTGTTCTTAAAAATTTTATACATTATCCTATACCCACTTAAAACCTTTGCAGTTTCCGGTGAAGGTTTCAGTATAAGATCATCAAACTCCTGGCTGTGATTATAAAAATCATGCAAGAGTTCAATGCTGAATAAAATTTTATAAGTCGTTTTCAAATTGTTGCGTTTATATAATCTTCTGATCTAATATTGACCTCTTTTATAAAAGTACTTTCTGCAGTTACAAGTCCTTCATCAAGAGTTACCATGCGCATCCTGTAGAGAGCTGAAGGAATGTACTTTCCGCCGAGTGTAGCCCAGAGGTGGTTTACCTGTTCAAAGTTTAAAGTATACAGATCAAACACAAGTTTTTCAATTCCTGCATCCAGTCCCGGTGAAGTTTCGTGTGTAAATACATTTTTATGCTGGAAGAATTGAATAATGTACGCAAGTTGCTTCAGTGCATCAGTATAGGATTCTTTATTTGCAGTAAACAGGCAATATAAATTCAGATGCACTTTCGGATTTTTATAAATTGTTCTGTTATCAGCTTTTACAAAATTTTCCGGATTTCTTGATATCCTGTCTTCTTCAACATTCACCAGTGAAACAATAATTTTGTTCATGAGGTCATTAGAAGAAGCTTCGCCAAGGCGGGCTACATTGCCCGTCTCTACACGGTTTTCAGCCTGAGGTGCAATTTTGTTATTCAAATAATTGTTTAGCTCGGTTTTTATAAACCGCAGTGCTTCTTCAATCATATAATTTTAACTTTTACTGGTTCATCTCTGCGAAAAAAGAGGGTTTTTTTCCGCAATGGTTTTAATTGTGCAATTCTTTTTTTGTAAGAACGTACAGCAAAAGTAAATTGAATTATATTACAAGTCAATAGGGAATCATCAAATTCACCACTATTGGTGATTTTAAAAATTTATCGCAATCTGGAATGATTCCTGCAAGAAAAAATTTCTTTAAATTTACATACTCAAACTAAAAACTTTATATGAATTACTGGCTTATAAAATCAGAACCTGATAATTATTCCTGGGATGAACTTGTACAAAAAGGAACTGATATCTGGAACGGCGTAAGGAATTTTGCTGCCCGTAATCATTTGCGGAGTATGAAAAAAGGTGATATCTGTTTTTTTTATCACAGCGGCAATGTGAGCGCAGTTGTTGGGTTAGCTAAAGTTATAAAAGAAGCATACCCTGATCCTACAGCAAATGAAGGCGACTGGAGTGCTGTAGATGTAAAAGCATTGAAGCCCGTGAAGAGGCATGTTACATTGCTAGAAGTAAAAAAAGAAAAGTCGTTGGCAGACATGGCACTGGTTCGTATCAGTCGCCTGAGTGTGCAACCTGTAACTGAGTTTCAGTTTTTTAGAATTTTAGATATGAGTGATACTAAATTATGAATAGGGAAGTACTACAAAAAAGGTGTTAAAGCATTTAATTCAATTCTTTCTCAAATTTTTGGAAGGATTATTCTAAATGTTGTCCCTTTTCCCATTATAGAATTTTTGACAAAGATCTTTCCATTATGATAGTTTTCAGTAATGCGCTTAGCGAGTGTCAAGCCCAAACCCCATCCCCTCTTCTTCGTACTATAACCCGGTTCAAAAACTGTTGTAAACTTGGATTTTTGAATACCTTTTCCTGAATCTGTAATGTCAATAATTACAATTTTCGCAGATTCACTTATATGCATGCTTATATCCCCACTACCGTCAATTGCATCTAGTGCATTTTTCAGAATATTTTCAATTACCCAGTTAAACAAGGTAGGGTTAATATTTGCATACATTTCTGCATTCGTATGTTCGAAAATAAAATTTACCTTTTTGCTAGCTCTTCGTTTTATATAATCAAATGTATTTTCCAACTCTTTAATGATATTCCTTGAAATAAGATCAGGCGCTGAACCTACTTTTGAAAAACGATCAGCTATTAACTCCAACCGTTTTACATCTTTATCCATCTCATCAATAATGTTCTTTTTCTGGTCCATGCTTCCCCCGGCATCTTTTAAGTAATCAATCCAACCAACAAGGGATGAAATGGGTGTACCTAGTTGATGGGCAGTTTCTTTTGCCATCCCTACCCATACACGGTTTTGTTCGCTTTTTCTTGCTGTGTTAAAAAGAAAATATGAGAGGATGAGAAAACCTGCGATGATAAATAACTGGACAAACGGATAATATTTAAGTTGTGTGTAGAGAAATGAATGTTTATAATAAATAAACTGATAATTATCTTTTGTGATTTCGAATTTTACAGGTTGTGCAAAATTTTTCATTTCCTCCAGTTGTTCGATTAAATAATCAGGGTCTGAAACCGCCTTCAGTGAATCTAAATTCAAGTGCAGGAGTATATTACCAGCATTATCTGTTGAAATGAGGGGGATAGATTTATTGGCTTGAATAATTTCGATAAAAAACCCAAAATCAGTATTGTCTTCGGCAGTGCTGAGATACTTGTAAACGTTTGCTATTTGCTCAACTTTTTGTTTCTCTTCTTCAGCAAGTTTTTTGGCAAGTGTATTTGTATACCAGAGCGTAGTAACTACAATGATAAAGGCAACAATGAACAAAAGCCATTTCCATCTTGATTTCTTTTCGTACAAATTTGCCATGCTGATTTACCGGAAAACCAGCTGAAAATTACAAAGGATTACCCGTATTTCTTTCATTCATCTTCCCATTCAATAAATTCCAATGTATCCGGATCTTCGTATACAGGCTCTTTCCTATCCTGTTTTTTAAACAGGTCATTTTTCTGCTGCGGCACTTCAGCATCAGGTTTGAAAATATCTAGAAAGTCTGGCTTATCAATCCCGACTTCTTCCATTTTTTGTTTCGCTTCCTTCTTATTGTATTTAATAATTGGTTTCTCAACTGATCCCGTCATGGAAACATAAATTTTTATTCCCCCTTTTTCATTCTGCTCATAATCCTCTTTGTTCTTGTTCTTCCCAAAGAATTTATTTGCAAGCAGTTTGGTTAAACTTAATTCCACCTGATAATCTATCATGTTACTAAAAGTATGTGTGCCGCTCAGATCAAGATCAAGTGCTGAGGAACGTACTTGCATGGCAGGTATAATAATGCGACTATCCTTTATTTCAATTTGGTTTTGCATAGTGGCAAATGAAATGTTCTGGAGATCATTTATGTTTACAAATTTTGAAAGCGACTCCAGAGGTTTGTAGTTATTCAGCTCTCCTTTTTCAATTTTAATATTCACCAAACTATAAATACTGTTTGCCAAAAGTTTATAATTTTTATCCCATTGCAGGCTTATGTTTTCAATATAAGCTGTCGCTTTTCCTTTTAAGTTTTTATCCGTAAGGGTTGTTTGATTAAAATTCCCGAATGACAGAAATAACTGCTGCATATCAATGGCATTTAAAATACCTATGACTTCCAATAGATAATTTTCATTTGCAAGCCTCCTGAAAGTTGTTTGCACATTAAAATCTCCGTGCATGGAATTTCCAGTAAAATTTTTCATTCCTATAAATCCGGGAGATAGTTTTATGTCTGCATTTACGTTTCTAATTTTCAGGTTATTATATTGAAACTCATCAACTTTACACTTCAAACTCCCGCTCACATGCATCCAGTCGGTCCGAGTTGGAGTAGAATTTATACTTACTTGTTGCAATTTAGTTTCCGAAGAAAATGTTTCGATGAGTTTATCTAGTTCTAGCAAAGAACACTGAATATTACCGGAAATGTACAAGGGAGGCTTCACTTCTAAAGATGATGGAAATACAATTTGAAGCCAGTTATTCAGAGTTAATGAAGCTTGTAAGTCAGTTCCGAATATTTTTGCTTTAAAGTCTTGCAACACAATTTCTGCATTCTCCAGTTTTGCTAACCCATTATTTATGGTGATAGTCTCCCTTTTTATGGTGCAACTTACTTCGTGAAATGAAAAGTTACCTTTCACAGCATTCGTATTCAGGCTTCTCACATTTCCTGTAATTGCTACATCGTTAAATGAAATATATCCATCTGCATCAGTTATGTTCTCATTCATCGATGCTAATAAAATTGGGGCAGGAATATTACCGTTCAGCCTCAGGTCAATGTAAGGGTTAGTAAAGTTTTTATAGAGAAGATCAAAATTGAGCGGCTCTTTTCCATACTTTGCAGTAAGTTGTTTTATAACAAGGGAAGATGTTTGTGCATTTTGTTTTTCCCCATTTGTAAAAAAACCCTTACAGTTTACATCTGTTAGTTTATCTCCGAAACTATTGTGATAAATTGCCCCGTCTTCAATTGTAAAATCAATATTAACCAGGGGCTTTTTTTGTTTTGAATAAACCCCGTTTATTGTTGATTGAAATGAAACATCTCCTTTGCTTTCAACATTCTTTAGTTTTGAAGAATATTGTCCCGGTAGCAGCAGCATCAAGGCTTCAATGTCAGCCTCCTGGCTTTCAACTGCAAGTTCAAATGCTAATTCTTTCGCATTTGTAATTGAACCCTGAATTCCAAATTGGGTGTCCTCAATTTTTATTTTGGCGTCTCTAAATGTGTATGTATCTGTTGCCGAGTTAACAAGAATTTCGATTGCTGATTCTGTTTCCCTCTCAACAAAATATCTTGTATTTCCTATCTCTATAAAACGGGATAAAATATTCCCTTCTGCTTTCAAAGTATAATTCTCAGCAGAAAAATTCCCGCTCATTTTAACCTGATGTGCCTGTAAATAAATGTTTTGTTTATTTTTTTTGTCTGTATAAATGAAAGCGACATTTTCGCAACTTACTTCTTGCAAAGAAATTTCCACTTCCGAACTTTCCTCTTCCTCACTGTCTTTCCAAAATTTATAATTAATGTTGCCCTTTTCATCTTTTAGTAAAGTGACATCGGCATTCTTCACTCCTATTTTTTTAATTAAATAAATTCCTCTCAGGATATCACGGACATTAAAAAGCAAACTAA
>JBJXHH010000153.1:0-11048 GCA_046160675.1 Chitinophagales bacterium | reverse complement strand
CTGCCAATCGTAGTTGCCACAGCAGCTCCAGTAACTCCCATTTCCGGGAAAAACCAGATTCCAAAAATGAATAATGGATCAAGAACGATGTTGAAGATATTGCCTATCCAGAGGCTGCGCATGGCGATAGCGGCATTGCCGGCTCCCCTGAAAATGCCATTTATAACAAATAGTAAAATGATGAGCACATTTCCGGTAAACATGATACGAGCGTAGTTTGTACCCATTTCAATAACCTCTGGTTCAGCATTCATCCAGCGCAGAATATCATCAGCAAACAAAAAACCCGGAATGCTTAGTAGAACAGAAGTTCCTATGCAAAGCAAAATACCTTGCGCCCCGGCATGTGCAGCTTGGTCATTGTTCTTTTCCCCAACTCTTCTTGCCACTAAAGCCGTTGCGGCGGCACTCAAGCCAATTCCTACAGAATAAAAAATAGTGATAACTGACTCAGTTAAGCCGACTGTGGAAACTGCATGGCTGCCGAGTTTATTTACAAAGAAAATATCAACTACTGCAAATACGCTCTCAAGTATCAGTTCCAGCATCATTGGAATGGAAAGCAAGATGATTGCTTTCCTGATATTCAACGTTGTGTAATCTTGCTCATCGCCCCGAATGGCGGTTTTTATCACAGACCAATAATGAGAAAATTTATTTTTAGATGTTGTTCTTGCCGACATGTTGTATTTGATTTTTGAATATGAAAATTTAAGGAGTAACGAAAGAAGCTTTCGGTATAAGGTATACGAATGAAATGCTCAAAAGCAGTTTTTATACAACAATTTCATATTTCAAAAATTGAAAATGCAAAAGTAAAAATGTTCGCTGAAACAAAAAACCCCTGGAGTATTCCTAACTTTTCTTAACGAATGCTGAACATTTTCTTGTAATTTTGCATTCATTCATCATTACAGAAAGTGAAAAGATCTCATATTCTTATATTGTTATTTATTGCAGTGGGTGTGGGTGTTGTGGCATCTCAGTTGGGCAATGTCAGTTCATACGCAAATTTTGATGATGCACATAAAAAAGAAGGTAAGGACGTTCGCCTGAAGGGAACCCTTGCACCTGGGAAAGAAATTGTTTATGATCCAGCAGTGGACGCAAACTCTTTTTCATTTTACCTTGTGGATGGTGATGGCACTGAAAAAAAAGTAATCTGTTTAAAAGAAAAACCGAGGGATTTGGAAAAAGTGGACGAGATTGTATTGACGGGCACCATGAAAGATGATGTATTTTATGCTCATGATATCTTAGTTAAATGCCCGAGCAAATATGCACAGGAAGAAATTAAAAAAGAAGGTATCTAAGCTACTACGATGAACGAAATGGTTGAGGGCCAGGCTGTAAATCCTATCTTCGGGCAAGTTGGGCATCTATTGGTAATTCTTTCTTTTGTATCTGTACTGCTTGCATGCATCAGTTATTACCTCTCAAATAAGACCACTGATGCGAAAGAAAAAACAAACTGGATAAAATTCGCAAGGATACTTTTCTTTGTTCATGTTTTTTCTATAGCGGGTGTCCTTGTTACACTGCTTAGCATGATAAGCGGACATCATTTTGAATATTATTATGTTTGGCAGCATTCGTCACTTGACCTGCAGCAGAAATATATTTTAAGCTGCCTTTGGGAAGGACAGGAGGGAAGTTTTCTTCTTTGGTGTTTCTGGCACACTGTATTGGGAAGTATTCTTGTTTACACTTCAGCAAAATGGGAACCAGGCGTCATGATTATCATAACAGGTATTCAAATTTTCCTCACATCGTTTCTGCTCGGTTTTCATTTCGGAGATTTTCACATAGGCAGTTCGCCGTTTTTATTATTGGAAGATGAGTTAACAAAGGATCCGGTTTTTCTTTTCAGTAATTATATGAAATATATTCCTGATGGAACCGGTTTAAATGCGTTGCTTCAAAATTATTGGATGGTTATTCACCCACCTGTTTTGTTTTTAGGTTTTGCAAGTTGTTCGGTTCCTTTTGCATTTGCTATGGCAGGATTACTACAAAAAGATTTCACTGGATGGTTAAAACCCGGAATTGCCTGGTCTTGTTTTGCTGCAGGTATTTTAGGAACAGGTGTTTTAATGGGAGGAGCATGGGCCTATGAAGCGTTGAGTTTTGGGGGTTTCTGGGCATGGGATCCTGTGGAGAATGCATCTATTATGCCCTGGCTTGTTTTAGTAGGGGGCTTACACACTATGGTAATTGCAAAGGCAACAGGGCATGCTCTAAAATCAACATACATATTTATCATTCTCACTTTTCTTTTTGTTTTGTATGCATCGTTTCTTACCCGTAGTGGAATACTTGGTGACACTAGTGTACACTCATTTGTAACGAGCGGCCTCACAGGACACTTATTACTTTTCTTTTTTTCTTTTATTGCTGTAAGCATTATTTTATATAGAAGTAATGTAAAAAGCCTCCCTGTTATAAAAAAAGAAGAAGCCGGCTCATCAAGGGAATTTTGGATGTTTATCGGAAGCTTGATTTTACTTTTCAGTTGTTTGCATATCGTAGTTTTTACATCTATTCCGGTTTATAACGAAATATTTAATGGGTTCATGAGCCTTATAGGTGTCGAAAGGGAAATTAAATTATCACCGCCAACTGACCCAATACATTATTACACGAGTGTTCAGATCTGGATAGCTATCATTATTGCGCTGCTGTTTGCATTTGTTCAATACTTAAAGTACAGCAAAACTGATTTGAAAATGCTATGGAAGCAAATAAATATTACCATTTTTTCATCTCTGGTTCTTGCAGTTATATCCTCTTTTGCCTTACAATATCCTGTATTCCACACTTATACTTTATTACTTTTCGCATCTTGGTTTGCAATCCTGGGTAATTTACAATACATAATGAGTGTGTTGAAGGGAAAGATAAAGGTGAGTGGGGCATCTGTAACGCACACCGGATTTGCAATACTCCTATTAGGAATCCTGATTTCAAATGCAAACCAACAAGTAATATCCCTAAACACAGATGGCATCAGGTACGGTAAAGGGTTTGATTCAAAGGCAACAAAAGAAAACATCCTGTTGGAAAAAGGAATTCCTAAAAGTATGGGCGATTATATTGTTACCTATGCCGGAGATACAACTATTGAAAGAGAAACAACCTTTACAGTAAAATATGAAAAAGTAAATCCTGAAACAGGAGAAGTAGAAAATACTTTTAATTTGCATCCTTATTTATTGCTCGATAAAAAATCCGAAAACCTATCACCCAATCCTGATACAAAACATTATCTTGATCATGATGTGTTTACACATATTTCATCTTTCTACAAAGCGGACACAGGTGAAGCTGAAAGAAAAAATGATTATACCCTGGAGTTAGGAGATACAATTGCATTGACGAAAGGGTTAATAGTTTTAACTAAGATAAATAAGTATAATGAGGATGGTAATATTGCAGTTGGGGCTGAATTTATTTTGCATAAAGCTGATTCAATTATAAATGTTGAGCCAAGGTTGGTAATAGTAAACAACCAGTTATTATCAGAACCAGTAGAAATACCGGGTGCAGAAATTACCTTAACTTTTGATAATATCCTGCCTGAAACAGAGCAGTTTGTTTTCACTGTAACCGATAAAACCCCGCAAAAAGATTTCATCATTCTGAAGGCTATTCTTTTTCCTTTGATTAACCTGGTTTGGCTTGGCTCTGTTATCATGGCAATGGGTTTCTTCCTGAGCATGTATCGCCGAATACGAGAAAATAAAATTACAGAAAAAAATGCCGTTTGATGTTAAAGAGGTAGTACTTGTAGGTACAGGAAATGTATCCTGGCATCTTGCAAAATCTCTTACAAAAGCAGGAGTTCATGTAACTGAAATAATTGGAAGAAATGCAGAGAAGGCAAAAGAAATTGCTGATACAATAAATACCGGGTTTACAACTGATTTTGCATCAGCTCAAAATATAGACGGCGTTTATTTATTGGCGGTGAATGATGCTTCAATTACTAAAGTTGCCAAACAAATATACAAACCCAGGAGAATTCTGGTGCACTGTGCAGGAGGAGTAAATATAAACAATATCATTTTTGATAATAATAAAGCAGGGGTTTTTTATCCTATCTTATCCTTTAATAAAAATATTGAAATTGATATTTCTTCAGCTGTCATATGTGTGGACAGTAATGATTCAGAACTTACGAACGCTTTATTTCAACTCGGTAAAAAACTTAGTGAGCATGTTTATAAAGTAGATGATAAGCAAAGATTGATTTTAAATCTTGCTGCAGTTTGGGCAAATAATTTTACAAATCATATGTATGTTATTGCTGAGGAAATTTTGCAGAAGCATAAAATGAGTTTAGAGATGATTATGCCGCTAATTGAAATGAGTGTACAGAAGATTAAGCGGAATTCACCTTTCAATACTCAAACAGGTCCTGCGAAAAGGGGCGAAGAAGTGGTGTTGCAAAAACATCTTGAACTGCTGAAAGAGGAACCTGAATATGCTTCTATTTATAAACTACTTTCACACAGTATTAAAAACAAGTATTTGAAGCAGTAATTTTGTACAGAAGATCATGGGAGAGTTTACAATTAAATTTATTTTTGAAGAAGACAAAGAACCCCTTACTGTGCAGGCAAAAACGGGCAACACTTTGCTTGAGGTTGCACTCTTGAATGATATAAAACTCAATCATAACTGCGGTGGAGTATGCGCATGCAGTACCTGTCATGTATATATTGAGCAAGGGATGGATCTTGTAGAAGAGATCACCGATAAAGAGGAAGATTTTGTAGATAGGGCAAGAGATCCAAGACTGAATTCAAGATTGAGTTGTCAATGTGACCTGCTGGATGATGGTGGGTATATTGAAGTGATTGTACCCGATCAGTCCAAAATAATTGCATCATAATTTAAAAGAATAATAAACATTTATGCACTTTGAAGAGCCACCTATTTACTGGAAAGATCATGAAGATATTGCCCTGAAACTCTATGAACGTTTCGGCAATGATTTTAATGAAGGGAAAATTTACAGGATACGTTTTACTGATTTGCTGGAGTGGGTATTGCAAATTGAAGGTTTCGCTGGGAAGCGGGAAGAAAGCAATGAAGGACACCTTGAAATGATACAGAGTGCCTGGGTGTATGAATGGAGGGATAACAACAAGTAACATGATTTTTAGCAGAGTCACAGGAACGCTGTAATACTTCATATGACAACAATCACTGCTTGGTTCAAACTCATTCGCCCATTGAACCTTTTTATAGTTTTTATCACCCAATATTTTTTAAATTTTTTCCTCTTAATCCCAAACTTTGAAAAATATGGGATTTTGTTTTCCTTAGATGGATTTCATTTCTTCCTTTTAGTGCTTTCAACTATTTTCATTTGCGCTGCTGGTTATATCATTAATGATTATTATGATGTAAAGTCAGATTCTGTTAATAAACCGGGCAAGCAGGTAATTGGAATTTCGGTTTCAAAAAAGAAGGCAATTATTGGATATTATATAATCACTCTTACAGGGCTTTTATTGTCAATTTATGTAGCTTATAAAGCCGGCAATATTAAGCTTGCAACAATACAGGGAATTTCCATTCTGTTACTTTACTTTTATTCATACTCGTATAAAAAAATCCTTCTTTTGGGAAACTTTGTTGTGGCTTTCCTCACAGCCTTATCTATTTTGAGTGTCGGGGCTTATGAACCACATATTTATGAGTTGCAAAGAGAAGGTGATTATTATATAGCAGGTTTAGTATGGAAATATTTAATAGGTGTGGCAGCATTCGCATTTTTACTCACATTAGTGCGGGAAATTATAAAGGATGCAGAAGACATAGAAGGGGATAATGAAATATATGTGAATAGTGTCCCGATTGCATGGGGATTGAATGCAGCAAAAGGTATTGTATGCGCCATTCTGTGTGGTATTGTTGCTCTTGTATTTTATATTGTATTCTTTGGCATCTTGAAAGGCAATATCATCTATTTAAACTATTCACTGGTGTTAATGATTGTGCTTATCTTCTGTTGTTATTATACTATCAAGGCAACACATAAAAAAGATTTTTCTTTTCTGAGTAGTTTGACAAAAATCATTATGCTTATAGGAATATTATTTTTGCCACTCTATTACATAGTAAACTTTTAAAATGAATATATTGCTTGCATCAACTTCCCCCCGTAGAAAACAAATCCTCACAGATGCAGGTTTTGATGTAGAAATCTTAAAAACAGAAGTTGATGAAAGTTTTCCTGAATCATTGTCTGTAACTGAAGTGCCGGTGTTTCTTGCCAAGAAGAAGATGACTGAAGCAGTTCGTCATGCCCCACCGGAAGCAACAATTTTAACTGCAGATACGATTGTTGTACTCAATAATGAGATTATAGGAAAACCCATTGATGAAGAAGATGCCAAAGGAATTTTAAGAAGACTTTCAGGAAATATGCATGAGGTTATTTCAGGCGTTTGTATAAGAAAAAATGGAGAAGTTTATACTTTTGATTCTATAACAAGGGTTTTTATTCATGTATTAACTGAAGAAGAAATCAATTTTTATATTTCGACATATAAACCTTTTGATAAAGCTGGTGCTTATGCTATTCAAGAATGGATCGGTTTAAATAAAATATATAAAATCGAAGGCGATTACTACAATGTTGTTGGATTACCCATGAGTGAGGTGTACAGGAAACTTCGGGGCTAAGAATTACTTTTTATCCTTGTACCTCCACAAATACATGCTAGCATACGTTCTGTAGGGACTCCAGCGTTTGCTTATCCGTAACATATCTTGATGAAATTTCTTTTTATCTGAATTGTCAAGCTTATATAATTTTATCATTGCAGTTTGTAAACCAAGGTCGCCGGCAGCAAAATGATCTTCCCTCGCTAATGCAAACATTAATATCATTTCTACAGTCCATCTGCCTACTCCCTTAATTTGAGTTAGGTAGGTAATAATGTCGTCATCACTCATTTTCTGAAGTTTCTTTACCTGCATCCCGTTGTTCAATTCAAAATTTGCGACATTCAGAACATAATTAGCTTTTGCATTACTTAAACCTATTGCTCTCAGGGTTTCAAATTTTGTGTTCGCCACCTGTTGAGCAGTTGGCTCTTTACCTCCGAAGAGATCAAGAAAACGTTTATGAAAAACATCAGCAACCTTTGTGCTCAATTGTTGGCTCATGATGGAATAACATAAATACAGGCATATGTTCTTTTCTTGCACAAGCTTAACCTCGCCGTGTTCATTCATCAGCTTTTTTAGTTTTTTATCTTTAGAAAGATGTGTATAGTAATGCATAAAGTATAAAGATAAAATGCCTAAGGGCTAAATCATTTATCTTCGCTAAAAATTTTATGAAAATGAAAAATCTAATTACAGGAATAGTTTCATTTTATATACCCTTGCTCACATGTTTCTCCCAAAATGTCATGACACCCGAACTCCTTTGGAGCCTTGGAAGGGTCTCGCCGGAAGCGATCTCAGCAGATGGTAAAAATATGATTTTCGGGGTTACATATTATCAAATTGCAGATAATAAAGGCGAAAGGAATTTATATACTATACCCGTGATTGGAGGGGAAGTAAAACAAATAACTTCAACTCCAGGAAGCGAAAGTAATGTGCTAAAGATGCCTTCGGGTAAAATGGGTTATGTGTACAAAGGTCAGTTATATGAATGCGAATGGGATGGAAGCAGTACTGTTCAGATAACAAATATTGAAGGAGGGATTTCTCATGTTCGTTTTTCTCCTGATGGGCAATACATTCTATACTCGCAGGATGTGAAAACAAGAAAAACAAATGCTGAGATTTATCCTGATTTGCCAAAAGCAAATGCAAGAATTATTGACGATTTAATGTACCGACATTGGGATAGTTGGGAAGATGAATTGAATTCACATATTTTTTATGCACCATTTACAAAAAACTCAGTTGGTACAGCAAAAGATATTATGGAGGGTGAACAGTTTGATAGCCCGGTAATGCCTTTCGGAGGACTTGAAGATGTAATTTGGGGTAGTGACAGCAAAAGCATTATGTATGTGTGTAAGAAAAAATCCGGAAGAGATTATGCAGTAAGTACGAACACGGATATATATTTATATGACATGGAAAAAGAAAAAACAATAAACCTTACTGAGGGTATGATGGGCTTCGACACACATCCTGTTCTTTCGCCTGATGGGAAAAAACTTGCCTGGCTCAGCATGGAAAGGGATGGGTATGAGGCAGATAAAAACCGTTTGTTTGTGATGGATATGCAAACTTTAGAGAAAAAATATATAACAGAAACTTTTGATGAAACCATTAATACTATTCAATGGAGCAACGATGGAAACAAAATTTATTTCACCTCGCCAACAAATAGTACAATTCAAATCTATGTATGTGATGTCGCAGGTAATGGCTTTATAAGTAAGGTCACTTCCGGGCAATTTGATATAACTGGGTTAATTGGAGAGATTGACGGTGGAAAAATGCTGGTTACAAGGGCAGATATGAATCATGCAGCAGAAATTTATTCAGTAGTTCTCAGCAACGGCGAAATGATGCAGGTAACAAAGACAAATGACTCAACATATAATTCCCTTGCATTAAGCACAATCGAGCAAGCCTGGGTTCCAACATTTGATGCAATGAAAATGCTTGTAAATGTGATTCTTCCGCCCAATTTTGATAAGAATAAAAAATATCCCGTTCTTGTGTATTGCCAGGGCGGCCCACAATCAACCCTTTCTCAATATTATTCTTTCCGATGGAATTTTCAATTGATGGCTGCTCAAGGCTATGTAGTGATTGCCCCCTGCAGGAGGGGAATGCCGGGCTTTGGAACAGTCTGGAATGAACTTATAAGCGGGGACTGGGGCGGCAGGGCGATAAAAGATTATCTGTCAGCAACTGATTGGGCGAAGAAACTTCCTTATGTTGATACCGAAAAATTTGCCGCAGTAGGCGCAAGCTATGGAGGCTATGCTGTGTACATGCTTGCCGGTGTTCATGAAAAACGATTTCAGTCGTTCATTGCTCATGATGGAATTTTCAATACAGAAAGTTTCTACGGAACTACTGAAGAAATCTGGTTTTCAGATTTTGATATGGGCGGTGCATATTGGGAGAAAAAACAAAACAGTTCCTACACAACATTCAACCCCATGAGTTATGTTAGAAACTGGGATACGCCGATTTTAATTTTCCAGGGTGGCAAAGACTACAGAACCACTGAAGACCAGGCTTTCCAGGCGTTTACGGCAGCTAAAATGTTGAGCTTAAAAAGCAGGTTTGTTTACCTGCCAGATGAAAATCATTGGGTACTTACTTGTCAAAATGCTTTGCTTTGGCAACGGGAGTTTTACAATTGGCTGGGAGAAACCTTGAAATAGATAAATATGCTGGGCAGCTTTTTTATTCGGATTTTTAGGTACTTTTAAGTTCCCAAAATCATGAATTATGAAAACATTGAAATTCCTTTGTGTTTATTCCATTTTAGTTGTTACAGCATTTCAAACTTTTTCTCAAACAACGGGAGAAAAACCTAATTTCATTTTTATTATAGTAGACGATCTGAATGATTACGTTGAACCACTTGGTGGGCATCCTCAGGTGAAAACCCCGCATATCACCCAGCTAGCACAAAACGGTTATGTTTTTAATAATGCTTTTTGTTCAACTCCGGTTTGTGCACCTTCAAGAACAAGCATACTCAGTGGCAAAACAACTCAATACACACAGATATATTCTAATGATCAATACCTTCCTGAGTTCAGGGATAATTTTACTGCAGCGAACGGGAATGAAGAAGTGATAACACTTCCTGAACATTTAAAAAATAATGGGTACTATACATACGGGATAGGAAAAATATTTCATAGTGCATATAACAAAGATTTTGATGATTCAAATCCAGACCCTTGTGAAAAAGAACTCTCCTGGAGTAAAGTGATAGTACCAAATACAGCTAACAGTTTGGAAGACTCATTCGACCTGATGACTGAAGGTGTAGAAAAATTTGTATGGAGTCGGATTGATTCATCATATGAAAAAAAATTAAAAGACTACAAGTCAATTGACTCTGCAATTGTTTTTCTCCAAGAAGTAAATGATGGCAGTCTTCCGGTTTGTGAAGAGAATTTTTTTCTTGCAATTGGCATGAGTCTACCACATCTTAATCTGCATGTACCTGAACAGTATTTCAATGAGCATTATCTTGTTGATATTTATGAAGAACCTTTCAATAAACCTTACAATGACCCCTATAATGCTTTTCCTTACAATGGGATAGTTATGCCACCCCAACCAGAGGTAAGATGGGATGATTATGATGCGCTAGGAGTACTCGGAAAAGATGTTGCTCTCGGGCAGGGGGACATTGAAACAAGCATTTTAAATTACAGACTTGGTTTATCATATCTTCCTGAAATAGATCCGCTGCTAAGCATTGAGGGCAGAAATTATATTATTGAAGAAAGTAAGCGGGCAAATGCTTTGATGGCCTATATTGCAGGAGTTCAGTTCATGGATGCGCAAGTGGGAAGACTGCTTGAAACTCTAAACACAATGCCTACATTAGCTGAAAATACCATCATCATTTTTGTGAGTGATAATGGTTTCTCACTGGGCGAAAAACATCACTGGCTGAAAAGAAGTTTTTGGGAAACAGATATCCGAGTACCGCTTATTGTTTATGACCCATCTCTACCCGCCACTATTTATTGTAACCAAACTTTATCAATGCTTGATCTTTATCCTACCATTTGTGATATAGCCGGTATAACCCATCCCTTATTTTCAGACGAAAGTAAATATCTAGACGGGCAAAGTTTTTTTCCCGTACTTAATGACCCTTTGATAAAATGGAGCAAACCTGCAACAATAAGCTGGGAGGCTGAACCACCTCGAGATTGTTCCTGTTACCCCCAATTTGCTGTACGATCAGATAAGTTTTCCTATATAAAGTATCAATCTGATGGGAGCGATCCCGTACATGACTGTATTGAAAGTGAAAGTTTTTTTGAGGAAGAACTGTATGAGGTAGGAGAGAAACGCCA
>JBJXHH010000152.1:0-6799 GCA_046160675.1 Chitinophagales bacterium | reverse complement strand
TGATCGGGGTTTTCATCTGAAGAAAATTCGCCGTCGCCGAAATTCCAGTAGTAACTCAAAATATCACCGTCGGATGTATTAAAAAATGCAATACTCAAACCATCTTCAGTATACCCAAAATCAGCTTCACAAAATTCAAACCCTGAAGAATCTTCATCAAGAATGGTGATGTTTTCACAATAGGTGTCTGAACAAATGCTATCCCCGAAAACAGTTAAACAAATAGTGTAGGTTCCTTCAGAAGAAAAAACATGAACCGGGTTTTCATCTGAAGAATAACTTCCGTCGCCAAAATTCCATGAGTAGGTAATCCCCGAAGCACCTGACACAGAAGAAGTGTTTGTGAAGGATACATCAAAGCTGCTTACAGAGTAATAAAAAGAGGCTTCGCAGTCAGCACTTTCAATTGCTGAATCTATTTCTACTGATAGGCAAAAAGCATCGTAACAACTATCACTGCCTGACGTTCCGTACACATACAGGCATACATCATACACACCGTTGTAATCGTATTCATGTACAGGATTTTCTTCAAAGCTGTAAGAGCCATCACCAAAATCCCAGTAGTAAGAAGTAATTGTGCCGAGTGAAAGATCAGTAAAAGCAATAACCGGGTCATCTGAGGTGTAGGTAAAGCCTGCTTCGCAACCGCCTGCAAATGTTTTTGAGGAAATAAAAACAAACGAGGATAGAAAAAAGATTTGAATCATTCTATACATAACATACATTTTTTCGTTTTAAATTATAACACAATAAACGAATGATAAAATAAATGGTTGGGTGAGGGGGGCAGGATATGACAGAGTTGCTTTTTAAAACAATCTTCAGATGAGATTTTGAAGTTGTGTTAAAAAAACCAACCCGGCAAAAATATGCCGGGCCGGTTACTTACAAATGAGGAGCAAAAAACTTTATCTTTTATGCATCAATCTTTTGTGATAAAGAACTTGCTATTTACCTGCTCCCTGTTGTTTACAATTGTCTGAACAAAATAAACACCGCTGGTTAAGTTTGAAACATCAACGGTAAAATGGCTTTCGCCTGCAGGTAGTTTTCCGTCAAACACATTCATCACAGTATTGCCAAGCATATCTTGCATACGCATACTCACAAAACCATTTTGCAAAGTATTGAGGTCTATGTTGAGGGTATAACTTGCAGGGTTCGGGTATACCAACATTACTGAAGCTATCTTTTCTTCTTCTACACCCGTGCTGCCGCATGCACCATCAGTCCAGAACAGAACACCATGATAATAATAGGCATCACATTCATTTGAATAGGTTACCCCATCGCAGCCGCAAACAGGTTCAAAAATATCAGGGCAACCTATTGTTGTATCAATCACACTTTCATCAATACAATCATCTTCATCACCGATGAAAATATTTGTGCAGTATTCATCAAAACAATCAGAACCTTCTTCACCGATGGTTAAGCACACAGTATAAATACCCGGTTCTGTATAAAGATGCTCAGGGCTTGTTGCATCACTTGTGCCACCGTCGCCGAAGGTCCAGTGGTCAATTTCTGAGCCTACGGATTCATTATTGAACTCAACAACCCAACCAGCATCCGTCTCTGTGATTGAACTTATTAGGAAGTAAGCTTCGCAAGGATCTGAATCATCTTCAATATGAATTGTTTCGCAATGTGTATCAAAACATGAATCATAAGTGATGATGCTGTGGCAAACTTCGTATTCGCCGGGCGCATCGTATTCATGTACTGGATTTTCATCAAAACTAAAGGTGCCATCGTCAAAACTCCAGATATACGTAAATATCAAACCCCCACCATCAGAAGTTGAATTGAATTCCACGGTCAATCCATCATCATCCCACTCAAAATCCGCTTCACATTCACCATCGCTTTCTCCCACAGTTATTGTTTCGCAGTGTTCATCAGTACATTCACCATCTTCTGAAACAATTACTACACATACTGTGTATTCGCCGGGTGCATCATAGTGATGTTCTGCATCATAAGTATATGCAAAAGTACCATCGCCAAAATACCAGATCACTTCGCCTATGCCAGCATCAGCAAAGGATTCATTGTTGAACACTACATTCCAGCCGGTTCCGTCAGGCTCTATAGAGAGTACACTGAAGTCAGCTTCACAATCGCTGCCTCCACCACCACCGCTTTCAACATGTACTTCATCGCAATATTCAGCTACACAACCATCATAAAAAGTTACTGTGAGACAAACGAGGTAAACACCTTCATCTTCATATTCATGAACTGGGTTTTCGTCATCGCTGAAAGTGCCGTCGCCGAAACTCCACTCATAAGAGACTACATCATCAGGGCCTGGTTCAGTATCAGAAAAGAAATGGATAGTAGTTTCATCTCCTTCCCATTCGAAACTTGCAGAACAATCTCCGTCACAATCTTCAACAGTAACTACTGTGCAATAAGTATCTTCACAACCATCGGCTGTAACAATCGTTAAACATACTTCATAGGTTCCTGCTTCCGCATATTCATGCCCGGGGTTTGCTTCATCAATTATATCTCCATCGCCAAACTCCCAGTAATAATGTTCAACATCAACACCTGAAACGCCTTCAAAGAAATGAACGCTCAGGCATTCACCTTCCCATTCAAAAAATGCTTCGCAATCTTCACCACCACCTGCAACTTCAACATAAATTGTTTCGCAGTATTCTGCAAAACAACTATCAGCAAAAGTTACAATGAGGCATACATCATATTCACCGGTTTCTGAGTACTCATGCCAAGGGTCATCACCTTCGCCGAAGGTACCGTCACCAAAACTCCACCAATAACTTTCTACATCGCCAGGACCAGGCTCAGTAAAAGCAAAGAAATGTACAGCCCCCGCATCAGTTATCTCGTATTCAAAATCAGCATAACAATCACTGCCCGATTCCTCAACAACTATTACCGTACAAATTTCATCAACGCAACCACTGCCTGTTTCAATGTGCAGGCAAACTTCATATTCGCCGGGTTCATCGTATTCATGCCAGGGATCGGAGCCTGCGCTTGAACCTGTTTCGGTGGTTGTTGTTCCATCGCCCCAGTACCAGGTGTAGGTTACTGTACCAAACTCTGGTTCTACAGAACCGAACACATGAATATTTAAACCATCAGTTGCTGTCACTTCAAAACTTGCTGAACAATCTCCGCTGCAATCACTCACTTCTATATCCATGCAGATGTAATCAACACAACCGGTAGAAGTTTCTATTATGAGGCAAACTGTATAAACTCCAGCATCTGCGTAAGCATGCACAGGATTTTCGTCATCGCTTTCTTCTCCGTCTCCAAAATACCAGGTATAGGAAACGATGTCACCTTCAACATCAGATGTGTTATAAAAATGCTGTTCAAGGCAGTCGCCCCCATATTCAAAGTTTGCATGACAGTCAGCACCATCAGCTGTTATCTCTATTGTGATACATTCTGTATGTTCACATCCGCCTTCTGCATAAATGGTAAGGCAAACCTCATACTCTCCGGCCTCATCATAAATATGAGTAGGGCTTTCCGAATCGGAGGTAGAACCATCACCGAAATCCCAGTTCCAGGCATATATAGGGCCGGGATCGGCTGTTGAATTATCTTCAAAAGCTATTGTTAGGCCACTGGCAGCGTATGTAAAGTCTGCATGACAGTCGACAGCAAATGCTGTTTGCCAGTTTAAAAAGAAAAGGGAAAAGAGAGTAAGTAATAAATTTTTCATAAGTCGTCTTTTTTAATGTTGAACAATTAATTTTTGATACTGTACAATTGTTCCGGTTTGTATTTCCAGGATGTACGTTCCCGGATGATAATGATTTGAGTTGAGTGTGATCTGATCTGTATTTGTAATGTCAATTACTTCTTTTGTACTGCCTGTGATATTTTTTACTATCACATGCCCTGAAGTGTTTTGAGGGAAATAAATTGTGCTGCTTTCATTTGCGGGGTTGGGAAATATTTTTATTCCGGATGATTCGGTTGTTTCTATGCCTGTTTCTATTTTGTAAACTATCACTGAATCACATTGCGGGCCTATCTCTATCGGGTTGCCAAAATCATTTAACGCTGTTAAGCCACCAACACACAACATGAGTTGAACAGCAATGTCATCAGTTTTACCGGCAAGGTCATCTTCCATCACAAATTCCACTGTGCCTATGTTTCCATAGCCACCCGCTGATGTATGTGTTATTCTTGAAACACCAACATCATAACTCGCCGATGTAGAATCATAATAATTGAGAGAAATAAGGTCAGCCCCGGGCTCACCCAACCAACCTGAGCCGAATGTAACCCGGAGGCTGCCCGGAACAATAATTCCATCACCACCACCTATGGTGAAAGCCAGTCCATAAACGTTTGAGGCAGGATAATCGATAGTGCCGAGAATAAGTGGCAGGGCTACACTTGCGCCTGCATAAATTGTATCAGAAAAGAAGTCGATGAATAGCGGCGGTATATCATCGCCTCCCATTATATCATCGCCTTTATCATGTTCTTCCCCGTAATTTACTAGAATTGGGAGTGTGTCATTGGCATCAACCAAACCGTCGCCATTGCAATCAGAGAATTTCTGTGGAGCAAGGGATAAAATATCTAACTCCTCACTCCAGTCATCACAATAATCATTATCCCAGTCGAGGTCTGTTTCAAATCGTTCAGGGCCAACATTGCCGTAATACAATCCAATATTCAGGATGTCCCTGTTATTCGCAATTTTATCATTGTTTGCATCACCCGGCCAAACACAGGTGAGAGAATCCTGTACATAAATGATGACTGTAGCTATGTCAAATAATTCGTCGGCATCTTCCACTGCGTATACCAGCGCATCAGTTCCAATAAAATCTTCATCAGGCTTGTAGCGAATGTATAGGTCATCAACCTCGTTTGCATCACCACCTTCCGGTTCTACCAAAATGTCGTCTAACACAAGGCCGTCACCTACATCATTACTTAGCACCATGATGTGAACGCTGTCATTGTTACAAACCCCGATCGTGTCATTGTTTGCAACAGGTTGTGAGTATACAATACCTGCACAGACAAGGGTAAGGAAAACCAATGCTGCAGTTTTAAAAATATTTGTCATTTGTTCCGGATTAAAGCACATTGTTACTCAGAGTTTACAGAGTTTAACTAACGTAAAGAAACTATTATAAAAATGCAGCAAAAAATACATTTTAATACCTTTTCCGCGGGTTTCCGACGATTTTTTCCTGTCATCAGTTTGTAAGAAAAATCTGTTTTAGGATTAATGCATTTGATTATCAATTACTTAGGTTAGATTTCATGCTAATAATATTGCTCCCTATATAATTGATTTCCGAAATTTACCTACCTTTCGCCCGCTCAAAAGAAGAACCCCCTAAATAGCACGGAACAATGTATAAAAGCAAACTGATTGACCTTCTGAAAAATTTCAGTACCAAAGAGCTTACCCATTTTAGTGAATACCTGGCTTCTCCTTTTTTTAATAAGGATGAACAGTTGCTCATTTTTTACAATCACCTTAAAAAATATGCTCCTGGATTCGATTCAAAAAACCTCGAGAAAGAAAAACTATTGAGTAAAGGAATTCCAGGTTTACAACTGAACGAAAAGAAACTGAGTTATTTGATGAGTGATATAGTGGAACATGTAGAAGGGTTTATAAAATACAATCGTTTTTTTGAGGAAGAATTGAGGGGGTATAATCACTTGCTTGCGACTTTTAATAAATGGGAGGCAGATAAGTTTTTTGAACAAACAATGCGGGAGGCAAAGGAATACCTGAAAAATTTCCCGTACAGGAATGCAGATTTTTTCTTCAAGGAATATTTGCTGGAAACAGAGATCAACTCTTACTTTGACAGGCAAAAGAAGAGGGCGTATGATGAAAGCTTACAAAAAGCGGCCGATCACTTGGACTTATTTTATCTTGCGACTAAACTGAAATACAGTTGCGAACTGATAAACCGGCAAAAATTACTGCATGCTGATTATACCTTGCCACTACTGAAAGAAGTCAACCAATACCTGCATGAAAACGATTATGAAAAATATCCATCCATCAGCATTTATCACCAGATCCTGATGACTTTTCTTGAGAATGACAAACCGGAATATTTTCAAAAACTTTCCTCGCTTCTTAACGAACATTCGTTTAAATTTCCGCCAGACGAAGCACGAGACATGTATGCATATGCGCAGAATTATTGTATAAGGAAGATCAATGCAGGGGAGACAGATTATTCAAAAGAGCTGTTCAGTTTATATAAAACCTGCATTGAAAGAGAGCTGCTGCTGGTGGACGGGTTCATTTCGCCCTGGGCTTTTAAGAACATTGTGTGGGTGGCACTGCGGGTGGGCGATGTAAGCTGGACGGATACTTTTATTAAAACTTTCAGCAAGAAAATAAACCCCAGATTCAGGGACAATGCTTACAATTATAATTATGCCTGCCTGTTGTTTTTCCAGAAAAAATTCGGTGAGGCTTTGCGGTTACTGAACCAGGTGGAGTTTACAGATATTTTCTACGGGCTCAGTAGCAGAACCATGCAGATAAAAATTTACTATGAACTGAATGAATGGGTACCCATGCAAAGCGCCCTTGAGGCATTTAAAGTGTTTCTGCGGCGTAATAAAACCCTCAGCGAAAATTTCAAGATCACTTATAATAACTTTCTAAAATTTACCGATAAACTTTCCCGTATTCAGAAACGGGAGAGAACAAAGCTGGAAGAACTGCAGCATAAGATAGAAGCAACAAAAGTGGTGGCGGATATAAACTGGCTGCTGCAAAAGATAGAGGAAAAGATGTAGA
>JBJXHH010000151.1:0-9962 GCA_046160675.1 Chitinophagales bacterium | reverse complement strand
AAATTTGCATGAATTCTTTTGAAAACGATTTATGTCTTATCAACGTTGCACAAAAAGAAAATTTGCTAAATACTGTTAAGACCCGAACTTTGTGAAAACGCATGAGGTTATGCGCAACGTATATCATCTAAAATCTCAATCAATGCAATTCAAATTCTCTTTATTACCTATGATAGCTGCTCTTGGAATATTTGTTTCAAGCTGTGCAGCAAAAACAAGTGGAGATAAATTAACAACCGAAAAAACAGATATGAAAAAAACTTATACTGATGCTGAAATTCAGCAAAATGGCTGGGCAAAGGCAATATTTGCCGGCGGATGTTTCTGGTGTACAGAAGCCGTTTTTGAAGAAGTAAAGGGTGTGAAAAGTGTTGTCAGCGGATATACCGGAGGGAGCATGAAGAATCCAACGTACCAGGCTGTGATAACAGATACTACAGGGCATGCGGAAGCAATTCAAATAGTGTATGACCCGAAAGAGTGCAATTATGAAACATTATTGAATGTGCATATGAAAACGCATGACCCGACTACTTTAAATCGGCAGGGGAATGATGAAGGCATACAATATCGTTCTGCTATTTTTTACTCCAACGAGGAAGAAAAAAAGATAGTAGAAAATTATATTCAGAAATTAAATGCTGAGGGGTATTACAGTGATCCCGTTGTAACGGAAGTATCACCCTTGGAGACATTTTGGCCAGCTGAAGATTATCACCAGGATTATTTTGCTAAAAACCCTGATCAGAGTTATTGTGTGTATGTAGTAAAGAAAAAAGTTGACAAGTTTGAATACTTATTTCCTGAGCTGGTGAAGGATGAATATAAGTAATTCATTGTGTGTTATGTGAATCATTCAATGCCCCAGAGAAACTTTTGAATAAAACAAGCAGTTGCAATTTTTCCTGCAGTTATAACTTCTGTAAGAACTCCATGGTATCAACATGATCCGCATAATCTGTTAACTCCGGAAACTGCGTTTTCCCAAACGGGGTATTGCCTTCTGTTGAGGCGACAACACATTGCAAGTCATCATGTATCGCATTTATTTTTTCTTCCAGCTCACTTTTTGAGGAATAAAATTCATAATACAACAAAGACAAAGGACTGAAAATTTTATCTGACTCCACCAACATAAAAAAATCATTGGTAAGATGCGGAGTTTGATTTAAAAGAAGAATTGCCCTGTTGTAATCAAAGTTATTCTTGTATTTGTTGTTGTCAATTACATCTCTGTAATCTTCCCAAACTTTGAATAACCTCTGGAGATCAAAAGCTTCGGGCACATAAATTTTACTCACATTTCTGCAACCCAGACCATAGTACCAAAACACATCTTTCCCAAGCCCATGAAGTTGTTCATCTGTTTCATTTCCTGAAAGAATGGCGGTAGAAGTTCTGTTCTTTCTGATGATATGAGGATATTTTCCAAAGTAATAATTAAAATACCTTGCTGAGTTATTACTACCTGTTGCTATCACTGCATCAAACTTTTCAAGTTTTTCTACAAACTCAACTTTGTTTGCATAATCCTTGTTAAGTTTTTCTAATCTTTCCATCATGTAAGGAAAAAAGTACTTGTCTTTTGAAGAAAGTTTCACCTTTGCATTATTTCCACTCATTAATACACACAGCAAGTCATGCATCCCAACAAAAGGAATGTTCCCTGCAAGTATCAGCCCCACAGTTTTATTTGAATTTTCATGTATATCATATTTTGATAGCCACCTGCTTAATTTTTCTTCATGAAAGTAATTTTCACAGAATACATCGATGGAAAGCTGCATATTTTTTTGAGTAAACCAGCCGTTCTCAATTTCTGTTTTGTGCAGTAATTCTTGTAAAACACTACTTCCTTTTTTTAACTCTTTTCCAAAAGCGACTAGCGTTTCAATGTTGGAGTTTAGATTCATTCTAAATTTTTATGTATTTTTCCTACTCATTTTAAATATCACCTAAGGCACATCTATATTTGCGCCACTAAAGAGAGACAAAATTATGGCAATACATATTACTTCTGACTGTATCAACTGCGGAGCCTGTGAACCTGAATGTCCAAACAATGCAATTTATGAAGGTGGAGTTGAATGGGCCTTTGCCGATGGAACAACTGTAAAGGGTTCTATTACTATGCTGAACGGTGATACAATGGACGCTGATCAGAAAAACGCTCCAATATCAGATGATGTTTATTACATCGTTCCTGATAAATGTACTGAGTGCAAGGGTTTTCATGAAGAGCCGCAATGTGCCGCTGTATGCCCGGTTGATTGTTGCCTTCCGGATCCTGAGCATGTGGAAACAGAGGATCAGCTACTGGCAAAAAAGGCTAAAATGCATCTTTAATTCTATCACACAACATCCAATATTACTTACGCCTCCTGGTTTTTCGGGGGGCGTTTTATTTGTGGTAGGGGTAGTATCAAAAATGAAAACGTTCACAGTTTCCTGTTTACAACGGGTATAATACCTCACTCAGGTTTTCCGTTATTTTGCTTCAAATTTTCCCAATGCAAAAAAAGATTGTTGCCATATTGTGCGGCGGTTACACCGCAGAAAGAGATATTTCTCTTGGGAGTGGCGAAGTAGTAATGCGCAATATGGATTTGTCAAAATACAACCCTTATAAAGTAGTGGTGAACGAAGACCGGTGGATGGTGGAAACGTTTAATGTGCCGGTTAATCTTGATGATTTTAGTTTTGTAATAAATAATGAAAAAATTCAGTTTGATGTAGCGTTCATTGCTATACATGGCTCACCCGGCGAAGATGGAAAGTTGCAGGGCTATCTGGACATGAAAAAAGTGCCTTATACCTGCTGTGGTGTAATAGCTGCGTCGCTTACTTTTAATAAAAATTTTTGTAAATCACTTCTCAGGGAAATTGGTGTTCAGCAGGCCGAGGGTAAATTGGTAAAGAAAACCGATGATATTGATGGAATTGTTCAATTCATTGAGAATAATTTTCAGCTGCCGCTTTTTGTAAAACCCAATAATAATGGTTCAAGCTATGGAGTTACAAAAATGAAAGGGTATGAGGGATTAAAAAAAGCGATAGAAGATGCATTTCAATATGACACTGAAGTATTGGTAGAAGAAGGTATTACAGGTACAGAGGTAACCTGTGGTGTATATCAACATAAAGGCGAAACTCTTGTGATGCCTGTTTGTGAAATAGTTTCCGGTAAACATGATTTTTTTGATTACACCGCAAAATACATTGCTGGTGAAAGCGATGAGATCATTCCAGCCCGAATTCCGAACCAGGCAACAAAAAATGTAAAGGAAACCTCTTCAAAAATTTACGCATACCTTGGCTGTAAAGGTTGTGTGCGAATAGACTATATCCTAGTGGGTGAAATCCCCTTTTTCCTTGAAGTAAATACAGTGCCAGGTATAAGCGAAGCTAGTATTGTACCGAAGATGGCAATTGCCAGTGGTTTAAGCCTTCCTGAATTTTTCGGCAGGCTGATTGAAGAGAGTTTGTAATTTTGGCGCTCGAAACAGAATAGATTGGCTGCGAACAAAAAAGAAACCACTGCCTCACCTGGCATTCTCCGATACTTTATAAGCAAAGCTTTTTGGTTTAATATCCTCATTGCTCTTGTTGCGGTTTTTCTTATTTTTTGGCTCACCCTTCTTTTCCTGAATCAATATTCCCGCCATGGGCAAAGCCAAACTGTTCCCAACCTCATAGGTAAAACAAGTGAGGAGGCCAAGGAGATGTTGGACGAACTTGATCTGGAATATGCAGTAATGGATTCTACTTTTGACCCCAATGAAAAACCTCTTGCGATAATTAACCAAGACCCTCCTGCTGACGCAAAAGTGAAATCCGGGAGGAAAATCTATCTTACAATTAACTCCTCAAATCCGCCCATGACAGAAGTGCCTGGAATAGAACTGGGAACAAGCTATGTAAGTGTGCGGGAAATTTTAGAAAGCAAGGGATTGAAAATTGGAAATGTTTCGTACAAACCATTTGAATACAAGGATGTGTTTTTAGAAATGATGCAGGAGGGTGAGAATGAACCTCTTCTTGCTGGAACAAAAGTGCCCAAGGGGACTAAAATTGATCTTGTATTGGGAAATGGACATGGAGATACGAGGATCCCATTGCCTGATTTACGCACATTAACTTATGAAGAAGCATTAAATTTGATTCAGCTAAAAGAATTGAACCTCGGCAGCGTTATAACTGAGGGCACAATTAGTGATACTACCTCAGCGTTTGTAGTTAAACAAAACCCTAAATACGAACCCGGTAGGAATATAAACATCGGAAGTATGATTGACATCTGGATCAGCCAGGAAGAAACCAATCCCTTCGATGAAGAGGGAGAGTAACAAATGAAGAAGCTAAACTTATGAAAAAACAATTTTCGCAAAAAATTATAATAGTAGTTTACTTTCTTTTTTCAGCGTCGCAATTATTTGCACAGGAAAAACTGAGTAACTTAAAATTTAACACAGCCTTGTTTGGCGACAATGCAAAGCATGGGGGAGTTCGGGATACAGGCCTTTCAAGAGATACACTCTGCCTTCCTTTTTTTGATGATTTTTCAAACCTGAGTGCTTTCTTAGATAGTAATAATATTGTTTGCTATGACACAGTTTACAATGCTTCTCCATCCCTTGTTTACCCCAACAATCTTTTCTGGATTGACAGCAGCGTTTATATCAATCAAACATATTCATATGCACCACCAACCTATGGAGTTGCAACTTTTGATGGGCTTAATAAATTCGGAAAGCCTCATAATGAAGGCATTGATTACGGCATTGCGGATACGCTTACTTCAAAGCCACTGTTCTTAGGAGGAAGTTTGAATGATACGGTATATCTGAGTTTTTATTACCAGCCGGCAGGCTACGGCGATTATCCTGATGATAAAGATTCTCTTTTGCTTGATTTCAAAAGTGTTGACGGAACTTGGAAAAATGCCTGGGTTACAACTAATACTTCAGGCTCAGTTCTTCAGGATTTTAGAATTGTAATGATCCCGGTAACGGCTGAAGAGTTTTTATATGATGGTTTTCAATTTCGTTTCCGCAACTATGCAAGTATAAATGGTAACAATGATCACTGGAATGTTGATTATGTTTTTTTAGAGGAAAACCGCTCATTTGATGATACCCTATTTAGAGATGTCTCATTTACATCCCTGCCATCCTCTTATCTGAAACGTTACAGGCAAATGCCCTGGAACCAGTTTAAAGATTATCAAACTGATGAATTGAACGACGAAACTTTTATCACCATCATTAATAATTATAATGAGATAGTAAATACAGCATACAGTTACGAGACTACTGAAAAATATTCCGGCGATTTTATTGCAAGTTCAGGCAGCCCGGTTTCTGTCAATTTTGACCCGTTCTCTACTTTGGTAAATGTGTATCCTACGTTTTCCATCCCTTCTACTGTTTCGGGATTTGAAGAAGACAGCTTGACAATTCAGTTCCAATATGTTCTTGATCCTTCGGGGGACATTCACCGCCTTAATGATACTTTACTTTATGAGCAAGTATTTTATAATTATTTCGCTTATGATGATGGAAGCGCAGAAAAGGCGTATGCTTTAGAGGGAGTTGGGGCGAAACTTGCATTACAATTTCATGCAAATGAGCCTGACACATTAAAAGAAGTATATATTCACTGGGCATTTGTTGATGGTAGTAAAAGCAATTTATTTTTTAGCCTGATTGTGTGGGATGATATTGATACATCCGGGATGAGCGGCGATGAAAGTGTTTTGTACCAGGCGGATTTTCTCACTCCTAAATATGTAGACAGTATCAATGGATTTTATGTCTATCAGCTAACTGATTTTCTCGGGAACCCAACCCCTGTTGTGGTTTCGGGTGATTTTTATGTCGGCTGGCTGCAAACCCAGAGTGATTTTCTGAATGTTGGTTTTGATGTTCATTCAGAGGCAAGTGAAAATGTATTTTTTAATGTAGACGGAACCTGGCAACAATCTGTTTTGCCAGGAGCCATCATGATCCGACCACAGGTAGGAGGAGATTATTCTGTGTACCAGGAATTACCTCAGATACATGAGTTTGTGGATGAAGTGAAAATTTTCCCAAACCCGGTTCAGAATTCTTTAGTTGTGCAGAAAAATAGTGCAGAAAGCTTTTATGAAATATCAGATTATTCTGGAAGGGAAATTGAGACAGGGGTTTTAGAAAACAATACTGTTGACACAAGGAACTTAATACCCGGTTTTTATATTTTAAAAATCCGGGAAAAAATATCCGGAAAAATATTCTTTGCGAAATTTATTAAATCATAAATATTTCTATGGACATAACAGTAGAAGAATTGAAAAAAAGAATTGATGCCCATGAAGAACTTACCGTTATAGATGTAAGGGAGCCGCATGAGTATGTAGAGTTCAATATTGGAGTAGAAAACATCCCTCTTGGTACTTTACCGATGAAGATGTATGATTTTGACGATAAGAAGGAGGAGGAGATCATTGTACACTGCCGATCCGGGATGCGCAGCGCCACTGCAAAAGCCATGCTTGAACAAAACGGATTTAAGAATGTTAGAAATTTAATAGGCGGCATGCTGGAATGGCAGGCAAAATTTGGAAAATAAACAGCATATTATCTTTTTCGATGGCGTTTGTAACCTCTGTAACCGCAGTGTTCAAACCATCATTAAAAAAGACGAAAAAGAAATATTTCATTTTGCTGCACTTCAGTCTGACTTTACAAAAGCTTTCTTCCTTCAAAAGAATTTTAAACCCTCAGTAAGTTCTGTCGTATACTGGGATGGAGAAAGATTTTACCTACAATCCACTGCTGCCCTCAAGATTTCCGGCAAGCTGAAATTTCCTGCGCCATTACTGCAGTTTTTAGGCATTTTCCCCAAATTTTTACGGGATGTAGTTTACAACTTCATTGCCAAAAACAGGTACAAATGGTTTGGCAGAAGAGAGAGCTGTATGGTACCGACGGAAGAGCTGAAAGCTCGGTTTCTGAGTTAAAAAATTCTTCTATTTTTACTCAAAATCACAGACATGAAAAAACTTCTCCTTCTGCTCTCCTTTTCATTTTTTTCTTTTTTTGTTTCCGGGCAGGTGATCAATATCGAAGGCTATCGCATAAGGACTGATACCACTGGTTGGGCAGGTAGCGGTGATGTATCAGTTTACCTAGCAAAGTATGATGATGTAATAGTTTCTTTTCTTACAAATTTGCAGTTTCAATACAAGCAAGGCAAGAGTTTGTTCTTGTTTTTAACAGACGTACAAACTGTGCAAGCCCAGGGAGACAGGTTTGTGAATTCAGGTTTTCAGCATGCCCGCTATAACTATAAAATAACTGATAGGTTTGTGTGGGAACTGTTTGCACAGGGGCAATACAATGCACCTTTAGCTATTGACTGGCGTTTTCTTACAGGTACAGGTCCGAGGTTTAAAATTTATGGATCAGATAAATTCAGGCTTTATATAGCCTCTTTGTACATGTTTGAATTAGAGAAGAATACTGATGTTGAAAACCCTCTGAATACAAACCGGCTTAGTACATACCTGTCGTTTACTCTTGCTACTAATGAAAATTATAACCTGACTTCAACAACGTATTATCAGCCAAACTTTGCAGATTTTGAAGATTACAGGCTTTCAACAACAATGAGTTTCAAAACTTATTTTGGCAAGTTCGGCTATATGAAAATGAACTATTCATTGCTTGATGATAAAGCGCCTGCTGCCGGTGTTCCCGAGACGATCTATAATCTGACTGGCGGATTGGGATTGGAGTTTTAGAGCTTATTCTCCCCATTGATATCCGGTCACTTCAATCCCTGCAAGGCTGAGAACCCTGTCAACAACTGTTGCTGCCATTTCCTCAAAACTTTGAGGCTTACTGTAAAATGAAGGAATTGCGGGGCAAATGATGCCACCTGCCAGGGTAATGGTTTCCATGTTTCGGATATGTATCAAATTGAAGGGTGTATCTCTGGGCACAAGTATGAGTTTTCTGCGTTCTTTCAGCATCACATCAGCGGTTCTTGTAAGCAAATCATTTGATACTCCTGAAGCAATCCTTCCTAAAGTACCCATTGAACACGGGCATACAATCATTATATTATATCTTGCTGATCCTGAAGCAAATGGGGCTGTAAAGTCATTCTTATTATAGGTTTTAAAAGGGTACTTCTCATAAGTAGTATCGTTTAGTTCATACTTCCAAACATACTTTGCATTATCACTCATTATCAACCCAACCTCGTCCCATTGTTCTTTCAGAGGTATGAGTTTATCAAGTAGCACTTTGGCGTAAATGGAGCCGCTAGCGCCGGTTATTGCAACAACTATTTTGTTCTTCACAAAGTCTTAACTTTTATTGGATTGCTTAATAACAAAAATGGAATTAATTTTGTTAAAACAAAGTTCTTCTAAAAATCAGAATAACTATAACATGATAAACAAAAAGATAATAATAGCCCTGGTATTCATTATGGTAGGAGGAATTTCCCTTGGATTTGTCATTTTGAATAATTCAGGTAGTACCCAGGTTGTTATTGAACCTGAAACTTCGCAAGTGCCTGCCCAGTTTGCATCAGCACCTGACGAAGGAATGAAATGGTATAGTATAGGTGAAGCTCTTGAGTTGCAAAAAGAAACCAAGAAAAAACTTTTTATAGATGTGTACACTAATTGGTGTGGCCCATGTAAAATGCTGGCCAATACAACTCTTGCAGATCCGGTTATTCAAAAAGGCCTCACAGAATATTATATTCCAGTAAAGTTTAATGCTGAGGGAAAAGATACTGTGAACTTTAATGGTGTTCAGTATGTGAACAAAAAGCCGGAGTATAAGAACGGCCCCCGAGGGAATACCCATGATTTTACCTTTGTTATAGCGCAAACCCCGCAAGGCATAGGATACCCAACGATGGTTTTCCTGAATGAAAACCTTGAAATGCTGCAACCTTTCCAAGGCGTTTTATCAGCAGAACAACTAGAACCTATTATCGCATTTTTTGGGTCTGATGCATATAAATCAAAAACTTGGGAAGAATTTATGAAAACTTTCCAGAGTCAGCTCACTTCATCAAACTAGATAGATTAACATCATGTCAGCAGCCGTTATAATTGCATTCTTGTTGCATCTTCCTGTTTCTCACATTTCAAATACAGGGTATGAGAAAAAGGAAATTCAGGAGATAAGGTGGGTGAGCATTGAGGAGGCGATGAATCAATCTGCTCAAAATCCGAAACCCATTATGATTGATTTTTATACGGATTGGTGTGGGTGGTGTAAAAAATTGGACCAAACAACATATGCTGACCAGGATGTAATAGCGTACATCAATGAACATTTTTATTCAGTCAAATTTAATGCAGAGCAAAAAGAAGACATTCAGTTTCTGGGCAAAACATACTCTTTTGTTCCATCCGGTGGCCGGGGGACTCACCAGTTTGCCAGCCAGATGGCTAACAGGAACGGGCGCATAGGGTATCCCACAATTACCTTCTTAGATGCAAACGGGACACGAATATCGGCTGAAGGCGGCTACAAAGACGCTGCGAAAATGAAGAACCTTATGAAGTATTATGCAGAAGGTTTTTATAAAGAGATGAATTACAATGAATTCCTTACAAAACAAGCTGAACAGAAAATCTCCGCTGATTAGATTTTCAGTCCTTATCAGTTTTTTCTTACCCGTGCATATATTTTGTTCATAACAATGAATTTGTATTTGAGGCAGCTTTATATTTGCATGCGCTTAAAAAATGGCTTCATTCCATTCAAATAAATTACACAAAGTTTCCGCAGCGGGAGTACTCATCACATTGGGGATAATCTATGGTGATATTGGTACGTCACCCCTGTACGTAATGAGGGCTATTTCAGAAAATCATGTAATATCAAAAGATCTTATTTATGGTGGTGTAAGCGCAGTGTTCTGGACGTTGATGCTTATCACCACTTTCAAAT
>JBJXHH010000150.1:0-7711 GCA_046160675.1 Chitinophagales bacterium | reverse complement strand
GAGGGGTGATCCTGATGGCAATGTGTAATAAGCATGGTTATATTTTGCTAAACACAACTAACAAAAGCGAAGCCGCCGTTGGCTACGGAACTTTGTACGGCGACTTATGCGGCGGGCTTGCTGTTCTTGCAGATGTATATAAAACAGAAGTATATGAGATGGTGAATTACATCAACAGGGAAAAAGAAATTATCCCGCAACATATCATAACTAAACCTCCCAGCGCAGAACTTCGCCCCGGGCAAAAAGACCAGGATACATTGCCGCCCTACGATGTGCTGGATAAAATTTTATATCAGTACATCGAAAAACATCAAAGCCCGCAGGATATTATTGAGCAGGGATTTGATGAAGCTACTGTGAGAAAAACGCTGAAGATGGTGAACAGCAATGAATGGAAACGTTACCAGTTTCCGCCTGTGCTGCGGGTTTCACCCAAAGCCTTCGGCATGGGAAGAAGAATGCCAATAGAGGGGAAATATTTGAACTGAAGAAGATTTTGAAACCCTATTATAAGGAATGTGAAATGCTGAGACGTTCAGAATGAAAAAAACATTAAATTACTATCCTCACCTCCTTCACCCCAAACTCAAAAATATTTTCTTCTGTTTCCACCAATAGTTTTCCGTTTTCATTTACACCTTTGATTGTCCCGGTAAACATTTCATCACCCCGCTGAAATTGTTTTTCTTCATGCAAACCAAGCAGGTGTTCATGATAGGCATCATCAATCTTTTTCATTTGCATGGAACGAAGCAGCAAATAATTTTTTTCAATTTCATGGCAGAGTGTATGTAGTATTTCTTCCCGCTCAAAAAATTTCCCTGTAAGCATACGCAAGGAAACAGGGTTTGGGATACTTGCATCAAATTCTGTTTGATTCACATTGAGACCAACGCCAATAATACTTTGCTGAACAGCGTTCCGGCTCAAACTATTTTCCATCAATATGCCCGCTATCTTATTCCCCTGAACATACATGTCGTTGGGCCATTTTATTTTCACATGTTCTACAAACGTAGAAAGACAATCCCTCACTGCCAGGGCTACAGCCTTGTTCAGGTGAAAAACCTGTTTCGCCAGTAAAAATTTCGGGTATAAAAGAATACTGGCAGTGAGGTTTTGCCCCGCAGCAGCCTCCCAGCTTTCCCCCTGTTGGCCTTTGCCGGCGAACTGTTCATCAGCCACTACTGTTAATCCTTCGGGCAAGAGTTCTGGGGAAGATGCAATCAAATAATGCAGGTAAGCGTTAGTGCTGTCCACCTTTTCAAGATGGTGTAACACTTTGCCGGCGAACATGGTATGTATGGCAGGGCGCAAAAGAATTTGTAACTTTGAGCAATATTAGTAAAAACAGAGTGAGAAAAAACACCCGGAAAAAAGTACCGGACAGGGAACAATATTCATTAGCAGACGTCGTCATAGAGAGTATCCAGGATAAAAAAGGTGAAGATATCGTAGTGCTCGACCTGCAAAAAGTGCCGGATACAATTACAGATTATTTCATCATTTGCCATGCTGACAATACAACACAGGTGAGGGCGATAGCAAATCATGTATTAGACTCCGTGAAACAGAAAACAGGATTTCTCCCCTTCAGCAAAGAAGGATTTGCTAATGCTGAATGGGTTTTGATAGATTATTTAAATACGGTGGTGCACATATTCTACAAGGAGAAACGAACATTTTATCAGTTGGAGGAGTTATGGAGTGATGCACAGATTAAAAAAATAGTAAACAGCTGAATAGAGAATTTTAGAAAGTAAAAGAATGAGTACAGAACAAAAAAATCAGAACAATTCCAAGGGCGGAAACAGTCAAAAAGGCCCGAATAAAAAATTCAGTTTCTACTGGATTTATATTGCTATGGCGCTGTTCATTATCGGGTTGAACTTTTTCAATTTCGGCGGATCACCAAGCAATGATATTACGGAAAATAAACTCTACCAGGACATGCTCCTGAAGGGTCATATTGACAAAATTATAATTGTAAATAATGAGTTTGCTGAAATCTATATCAAAGCAGATAGCCTCAAACAAGAGCCTTATGTAAAAGATAAGGTTCCTGTAACCGGAGCGCAATATAAGATGGACATTGATCAGAACGGAAAGTTTGAAGAGCGGCTCACTGATATGCAAGAAAATATTGCCATACAGGATCGCATTATTCCGCAATCTGTACATCGCAGCGACTGGACAAAATTTCTCCTCAGTTGGATATTACCACTGGTAATTCTTATTGCCATCTGGATGTTCATCATGCGCAGGGCTATGGGCGGTGGCGGCATGGGTGGTGGTGGTCAAATCTTTAATATCGGAAAAAGCAAGGCCAACCTGTATGATAAAGACACAAAAGTAAATGTAACCTTTAATGATGTCGCAGGCCTTGATGAAGCAAAAGAAGAAGTGATGGAGGTGGTTGACTTTCTAAAGAATCCGAAAAAATATACATCGCTTGGCGGAAAAATTCCCAAAGGTGTTTTGCTTGTCGGGTCGCCTGGTACAGGAAAAACACTTTTAGCAAAAGCGATGGCCGGCGAAGCACAGGTTCCGTTCTTCAGTATTTCAGGATCTGATTTCGTGGAGATGTTTGTGGGAGTTGGAGCTTCAAGAGTGAGAGATCTTTTCAAGCAGGCAAGGGAAAAAGCGCCATGTATCATTTTCATTGATGAGATAGACGCCATCGGCCGAGCAAGGGGAAAGAACATGATTCAAAGCAATGATGAAAGGGAAAATACTTTGAACCAGTTGCTGGTGGAGATGGATGGTTTCGGAACGGATAAAGGAGTTATCATACTGGCCGCAACGAACAGGCCTGATGTGCTTGATCCCGCATTACTTCGCCCCGGAAGGTTCGACAGACAGATATCTATCGACAAACCCGATCTTAACGGCAGGGAACAAATATTTAAGGTACATCTGAAACCACTCATAAAACTTTCTAAAGATGTTGACCCGCACAAACTTGCTTTGCAAACTCCCGGTTTTGCCGGCGCAGAGATCGCAAACGTTTGTAACGAAGCAGCATTGATAGCCGCAAGGCGGGGAAAGAAACTTGTTGAGATGCAGGATTTTAATGATGCCATTGACAGGGTGATAGGTGGATTAGAAAAGAGAAATAAACTCATATCACCTGAAGAGAAAAAAATTGTTGCCTATCATGAAGCTGGGCATGCCATCTGCGGTTGGTTCCTTGAACATGCTGATCCGCTGGTGAAAGTATCCATTGTTCCCCGTGGAGTTGCTGCATTGGGTTATGCGCAATACAATCCGAAAGATCAGTATTTATATACTACTGAACAGCTTACAGATATGATGTGTATGACACTCGGCGGGCGGGCTGCAGAAGATATTGTGTTCGGAAGTATTAGTACAGGCGCCCAGAATGACCTTGAACGCATCACCAAGATGGCCTATGCAATGGTAACGATCTACGGCATGAATAAAAAAGTGGGTAATGTTTCTTTTTACGATGCCAACCAGGATTACCGTTTCAGCAAACCTTACAGTGAAGAGCTGGCAAAAGTGATTGATGAAGAAGTACGTAAACTCATTGATGAAGCCTATATCCGTACAAGAAATTTGCTGCTTGATAAAAAAGCAAACCTTGAATCTGTGGCAAAAGAACTGCTTGATAAAGAAATTATTTACAAAGCAGATCTTGAACGCCTCATAGGCCCAAGGCCGCATGATAAAAAAGAAGAACACACAGTTGCGAATGAAGAAGTAACTTTCAGCGAGAACGGGCATGAAGAAGAAAAACCCGAGGCAGTAATAACTGTAGAAGAAAATACTGAGAAGAAAGATTGACCGTTTGAAAATAAGATGATTATTGTCTGATTATGCCTGTATAAGCAACTTGCCGGAAGGTGTGTATAAAGTAGTGTTGTAGATGAATGGTATAAAAATCATCAGCCAGCTTGTAGTTCAGAAGTAATTTTTGCAGATATATTTTAGGACTCTCCAGGCCCCGTCGTTTAGCTGCGGGGCTTGTTGTTTGTGCATAAACCCCGAAAACTCCTGCTGAATCCGCTACCTTTGCAGCATGGCGAAAAACACTTCCAGCAAGGAAACCATGCTCACCAGCATTCGCAATGCACTCATGAATGCTACTAAGCAGCCGTACCAAAACCTCGAATCAACTGATACAATTTATAATGTACCGGATGAACCGCTCGATATCCTCTTCGCCGAAGAACTCCTGAATGTGAACGGAGAATTTGTATTTTGCCAGAACGAAAAAGAATGTGTGGAAAGCATTAAAGAACTGGTGTTGCAAAGTGGCTGGGAAAATGTTTTTTGTTTTGAGGAAACATTAAAGACCATGTTTGATAAACACCAGTTCATTCATTATGAAACTTCCGCCGACATCACAAAAGCAGATGCGGGCATTGTATTATGTGAGGCACTGGTAGCAAGAACAGGGAGCATACTTATCTCCAGCAAACAGGCAAGCGGCAGAACATTACCTATCTACCCGACCTACAACATCGTTGTAGCCTCTACAAAACAATTAGTGCCAGATATTAGTGATGCGTTTGCTCTTGTGAGAAAGAAGTATGATGGAAATATGCCAAGTATGATCAACCTTGCGACAGGCCCAAGCAGAACTGCAGACATAGAAAAAACTTTGGTACTTGGCGCCCACGGCCCCAGGGCAGTGTTTGTTTTTTTAATTGATAACTGGCCAATAGATTGGATGGATGAACAGCGCCAATAATACCTACTTCGCATCTGATTTTCATCTCGGCATTCCCTCACATGCTGACAGCCTGGAACGGGAGAAAAGAATTGTGCGCTGGCTTGACTTTATAGCAAATGATGCAAAACAAATTTTTCTGGTAGGCGACCTTTTTGATTTTTGGTTTGAGTATAAATATGTTGTTCCGAAAGGGTATGTCCGCCTCCTGGGCAAACTGGCTGAGTTAAAAGATAAAGGAGTTGATATCCGGGTGTTTTCAGGAAATCATGATCTTTGGATGTTCGATTATTTTGAGAAAGAAATGAATATTCCTGTACATCATAAACCAATCACTATTGAGATAAATGGAAAACTTTTTTTTATCGGGCATGGTGATGGTGTAGGCCCGGGTGACAAAGGTTACAAATTCATGAATAAAATATTTAAGAACAGATTTTGTCAATGGTTGTTTTCACTTTTGCATCCCCGCATTGCCTTCAGTGTTGCGCATTATTTTTCAAAAAACAGCCGGCTTGCGAACGAAGAAGAAAAATTTCTTGGAGAAGACAAAGAATGGCAAATAGTATTTGCAAAAGAGAAACTCAAATCAGAACATATTGACTATTTTATTTTCGGGCACCGGCACATCTGCCTAAATATTCAGCTTAGCGCTAATGTAACATTTATTAATTTAGGGGATTGGATCACACACAACAGCTATGCAGTTTTTGATGGCGTAAAAACAGAAGTAAGATATTTTGAAAAGTAAATTCCTTGTAGCCTTTCTTTGCATCACTTCATATGCGAAAGCATCTGACAGCCTTGTGTTGCAAATTGAGGTAGCGACTTCTTTTTTCACAACAGATCACCTGGAAAATATTTATTACATCACTGTAGAAAATGAAATAGTAAAATATGAATGGCAAACAAAAGAAACATTTACATTTAGTAATAAACAACTCGGTAAACCCTCTTACATAGATGTAAGCAATCCGCTGAAAGTTTTGGTCTTGTATCCTGACTTTAATACAATTGCCTGGCTGGACAATACTTTGTCTTCAATACAATTACTCAAACTTAATCAATTACCAGACGACAAAGATTACCTTGTAACCACAGTTTGTGCGGGGCAACAAGATAATGTGTTCTGGATATTTGACCAGCTCAGTAATAAACTCATTTCCCTTGATGAGAGGGGCAATACCCTGTTTGCAAGCGAAGCATTTACTGATATGTTTTTCAACCCCTACATCCCGCAACAACTCCTGTTTGAAAATAACACTGTGTATGTAAAGTGCACAAGCAATGAAATCCTGTTGTTTGATGTTTTTGCAAACTATGTTTCAGCAATGGATATTGAAAGTGAAGGATTCTTGCAGATAACAGAAAAGAATTTTTTGTATGTAAAATCTGGAATGCTGTTCATCACTCAAGGTTCGTTGTATAATACAACGTATTATAAACTTCCTGCTGAAGATGTATTACAGGCACAGATAAGCGGAGACAAACTCTTTTTGCGTACAGGCAAATACGTCTCAGTTTACACAACCCACTATTAGCTTGACCTTTCAAAGTATTTTTGTACAATATAAAATTCAGCAATGGATTTAATAGAGAAACTTCAATCAATAAAAGAACGCTGGCTAAATATCCAGGAACAACTCAGTGATCCTGAGCTGATCAGGGATATGAAAAAATACAAGGCACTGAATAAAGATTATAAGGACATGACGCCAGTAGTGGAAGCATTGGAGCAGTACAAGAAGGTGCTTGACAATTATACTTTTTCAAAAAATATTTTAGATACTGAGAGAGATGATGATCTAAAACAAATGGCGAAAGATGAACTCATACAGCTGGAGGAAAAAAGAGCAACTCTTGAAGAAAAAATCAAAGAACTCCTTGTTCCGAAAGACCCGGAGGATGAAAAAAATGCAATCCTTGAAATACGAGCCGGAACAGGTGGTGATGAAGCAGGAATTTTTGCGGGGGATCTTTATAAAATGTATTCAAGATTTTGTTCCTCGCAGGGTTGGAAAACAGAAGTGATGAGTATGACTGAAAGTGAAAAAGGAGGTTTTAAAGAAATTGTGATGGAGGTGGAAGGCGACAATGTATACGGTACTTTGAAATATGAAAGCGGTGTGCACAGGGTGCAGCGGGTACCTGACACAGAAAGCCAGGGGCGTATACATACAAGCGCCGCAACAGTTGCGGTTTTGCCGGAGGCTGAAGAAGTTGATGTTGAAGTAAACATGACGGACGTAAAGATTGATGTGTTTCGTGCAAGCGGCGCCGGCGGGCAACATGTAAACAAAACAGAAAGTGCCGTACGCATGACGCATATACCCACCGGTATTATTGCAGAATGCCAGGATGAAAGATCACAGATCAAAAACAAAGAGAAAGCATTGAAAGTTTTACGCACCAGGATCTATGAAAAATTTCACCAGGAGCATCTCGATAAAATTTCAAAACAAAGGAAAACACTCGTAAGTACCGGGGATCGTTCCGCCAAGATCAGAACCTATAATTACCCACAGGGCAGGGTTACCGATCATCGTATCAATCTTACAGTTTATAACCTTCCTGTTATCATGAACGGGGATATAAGGGAAATAATAGAAAAACTTCAATTAGCAGAGAATGCAGAAAAGATGAAGGAAGGAAGTTTATGATTATGTAATTATTTCATGAATAAACTCCCAATTCACAACTTACCATTCACCTCCGCACTCATTATCTTTATCCCATGAAACTTTCAGTTGTTGGCACCGGGTATGTCGGGTTGGTAACAGGCACTTGTTTGGCTGAAACAGGCAATCAAGTGATTTGTGTGGACATAGATTCTGCAAAAGTAAAGCAGATGAAAAAAGGCATCATTCCCATTTACGAGCCTGGATTGGAAACTATTTTTCAAAGAAACATCAGGCAGGGAAATCTTGAGTTTACTACTGACCTGCATTTTGCTGTAAAAAATTCAGATATCATTTTTCTTGCTTTGCCAACTCCCCCCAATGAAGATGGTAG
>JBJXHH010000149.1:0-3950 GCA_046160675.1 Chitinophagales bacterium | reverse complement strand
GTAGTGGTAAAAACAGCTTTTCCGGTTTCATTAAAGGTGGTATAGATGGCTTCTTCTTTTGTTGCCCCTTTTAAAATTTCTTGCCTAAAGCGGCTGAGAAAATGGATTGTATCATCCACTGCTATCCCATAAATAATACCGAAGATGATGCTCGTGGGTGCATCGAGTTCAATACCAGTAAACCCGATGATTCCGGCGCATACCAGGAGAGGAAACAGGTTAGGGATACTTGAGATGAAAAACATTCTCCAGTTGCGGTAAAATACAGCAATGAGCAGACTAATGGGAATGAAGCCGAAGCACAAACCATTAATGAGGTTTCGGCGGAGGTATAAAGTGTTACGGTCGAAAATAATTCCTGTTCCGGTTTGAATAAATTTCACCTGTGAAGTGTCTGTGTTTTCAGAAATGAATTGTTCAATACTCTCCATCATGTTTTTTATGCTGTCAGATCCTACGTCAGAAAGTGTTGCTGTTATTCTTCCGCAAGATGCGTCTTCGCTGAGTAAAACATTAATGTTTTTTGTGGTTACTTTTTTCAGTTCAGTATTATATTGCTGTAATGTTCTTTCATCTGATGGTAAAACATAGGCTGAAGCAATATCTCCATTATTCGCCCGGTTAAGGGTTTTATAAATTAGCGTTGTAGACTGTACACCGTGTACAATGGGAAATGATTTTATAAAATCCTCTACGGTATCGATCTGCTGTAAAATTTCAAGGTCTGTTACTTTAAAAGAATCCTGTGCAAGTGCCGCAATTTCAAAAGGGCGGAATCCATTAAAATATGCATCAAAAAAATCATAATCATTTCTCACTGCAGAATTTTTAGGTAAGCCCTGCCCGATATGTGTATCTGTTGAAATTTTAAAAACGCCAAGTACAGAAAAGAGCAGGAGAAAAATGCTTACTGCATAAATTGTTTTTACTCTTTGTTTCCCTGTTCCATAAAAAAACCGTATCAACCGGCCCCACCTTTCTCCGTTTGTAGATTGATTGGTTATAATTTTTTCTGCGTTGATGTATCGTAAAAGGTTTGCTGAGAAAAAAAAGGTTGTAAAATAAGCAAGCAATACTCCTGCTGCACTCATAAGCCCGAAATGCCTGATAGGCTCTACGTTTGATGTAACGAGTGTAAGAAAACCAATAGCAGTTGTAACAGCAGTGAGAAAGGTAGCGAAACCAACATCCTTTTTTGTAATACGTATAGCTTCATCAGGCGACTTACCCTTTTTCACCTCAAAAATATAGCCTGTGAGCACATGAATGATATCAGAAATTCCTACAATGATCAAGACGATCGGGTATAATGTACTCAAGGCATTGTATGGAACTTTTAATAAACCTGACAACCCAAGAAACAAGATCATACTTACAAGCACATTCACAAGGCAAATCAGAACCGCCATCATCCTCCTGAATAATATGTAAGTAATAATAGTTACAAGCAAAACGGATAATAAAGAGTATAAAATGAATTCATGTAACTGCAACTTGATAAGCTCTGACTGAAAATAGGCTTTGCCTAAAAGGTGATATTCCGACAATTGATAAGCGGCAAGAACATTTTTTATTGACACTATTAAATCAGAACTCTCCTTTTGCTGTATAGTATCTGAAGTTTTTAGAATGATCGTTGTAATTGTTAGATCCTTGTTCACTAACTTGCCATTTATCCTCTCATCCGCCAGGATTTTTTCTTTGTCAGTAACAAATCTTGAAGTATCATCAATATGAATCGCCGGGTAATCAATATACCCGAAAGGAGATTTTATGAAATACCTGAACTTCGTGAGAGAAAGGGTATTGTCAATATCTGCAAGTTTCGAGATTGCAGAAGAAGCTGAATCTATTCGAAGCAAAAAATCCTGATCAAATATCCCTTCTTTGCGTTCAAATCCTATCAGCAAAAAATTATCATCATGTTCAAATTTTTCCCTGAAAGTGTAGTAGAAATCCAACTCCGGGTCACCCTTTGGAAAAAAGTCTTCATAATTGTATGAAAAGTAAATACGTTGGGCAAGAAACAGGGAAGCCAAAATGAGTCCTGCGAAAAGGAGCAGGGGCATAAAAATCAGGACTGATGGGCGTTTACTCATAGTTTCATTAGGCGCAACATATAAGAATTATCAAGATATTGTCATAAAAATCTTGCAAAGGTATAACAGTGTAAAACCAATTTGGTTGGATGAAAATCAATATTTACCTTTATACAAATTTGAACAATCAAAAAATAAACTTAACGCTTATGAAAAAAATGATACGCATTAGTTCTTTTGCATGCCTTCTCACATTCTTTTTCATCTCATCCGGTTCATCAGCTCAAGTAACTACACCTGTTGCACATTTTGATGGCAACATGACACTTACAATTGATGCTACTGCTACCCTCACAACAGAATATACGCTTGATTTCAGCAACATGACGTTTAAAGATGAAACGGCCGTTAAAATGTTTTTCAGAGGAATGACGGACAATCTGGTTCATTGGGATTACGATTATACAACTAAAACTGCTATTTTACATCTGCATACTCAATACAAAACAGACTGGACAACAGCAGATTGGAATACTTTCTTAGCCAGTAATACTGAGCGGTATCGAACAGTATACACAAGAGCTAACGCTGAATAAGTTCATTTTAAACAAGGGTAATAAGTATGAAACTGGTCTGTAAGTATTTACTGATACTATCACTTTTTATAGTATTCAATAAATCCAATGCTCAAATTGTAGGTTCAGATGCATTTATGTTAGGCATCTCTGCAGAAGTTGCTGTTAATGAATGTGGAGTTTATGGAAGCCAGGGTTCCGCACCTAGCGGTTTTCACCCCAATGTCGGCAGTGCGATTGGTTTTGTGGCAGATGCGGATGAAGATGGATGGGATGATGGCGACCCTGAATATTGCGGAGACTTTTTTGTTCCCGGAACTCCGGAAGAAGGTTGGGCTTTGCAGCATGGTGATAATGTCTACACAAACCATGACCAAAGCTGTTATGATTTCGATATTGCAGGCTCAATAGCCTCTTACTCTTATGATGGTGGGTTCTATAATGTTACCTGGGAGGGTGAAGTTGCTTCTGAGGGGATGACCGTAACTCAAATTACAACGTTTCCGGAAGATAAACTCTACTTCGTTACCCGCATCCTTATTTGCAATAACACAGATTCAACGCTCACAAATGTATACTATATGCGTAATGTTGACCCTGACCAAGATCAACCTTTCTGCGGAACATTTGAGACACACAATGAAATTATTTATCAACCACCTACAGACGATAGAGCCTTAGTAACCTCTATTGGTGCTTCATGTGGCTGTTTCCTTGGTATGGGAGCTATTGACCCTAACGCCAGAGTTGCATGGGGAAATTTCTTCACCACAGACGGTATTCCTTCAGAGGTTTGGGATGGAACAGCAGCGGGCTATAGCTCGGAAATAGGTGATGAAACTGACTGCGATTGCGGAACCCAGATCGTTTTTAAAGTTGATGCGATATTGCCGGGAGAATGCAAATGCATTGCATTTGCTTATATTCTTGATGAGGATGACCTGGAGGAGGCACTAGAAGCAACACTTACTTACAACTTGAATGTAAACGGTATAGGCGTTCCCAGTGGCGGATCTTATGGAGTTTGTAATGTTGGAGATACTGCAAACCTTTCAATAGTTGGTGCTGATTCTTCTTACTCCTGGACATGGGAACCATCAACAGGCCTGAGTGGAACAGTGGGTGAGATGGTTACTGCAACAGTAACAGATACAATAACTTATACTGCTACAGGGGTAGGAGGTTTTTGTGGAGATGCTATCATTCAAGTTACTTTATTTCCCGATGAAGATGAATTCGCAGATGCTGGGGATGATACAGAAATTTGTATAGGTTTGTCAACTCCCTTAACAGGAGATGGAGGAGTTTCGGATTCTATCTATATTTGGTCGCCATC
>JBJXHH010000148.1:0-7866 GCA_046160675.1 Chitinophagales bacterium | reverse complement strand
TGGCCGGTGTATGAAGGAATGGAACTGCAGGTGGGATATGATGTAAGTTCTGCGGATAACAGGGACGCTCCAAACCCATTATTCAACGGCTCAACATGTAATGATAAGTTCTTTGATTTCAAGCATCTCATTGTCCAGGAAACATTATTACCTCCAATTTACTCGAACAGCTGTGAACCACTCATAACTATTCCACCAACAATTAATTTATTCCAGAACAAAAGACCGGTGATGGATTGGGCGCATAATGCTGTTGAAACAAGAGTGGCAACTTTTACAGGAACCACAGCAAGTTGGGAACATATACATGAGGCAATCGGCGGAGAAGATTTTTCCGGAGCAGCCTCTGTTGGGGGTGTTTGGTACACCGGAGAAGCTTACCCCGAAACATATCTAAACACCTACTTTCATGCTGATTTTGCAGGAAACTGGGTCAAAAATATTGAGCTTACAACTGATAATGATTTGGTTTCAGTAAATGATTTTTTTACAACACCGGGACCCGTTGTTTGCATGGCTATGAATCCTATTGATGGATACATTTATTATGTTCAATACCCTTCGCAGGTAAAAAGATTCGCTTACTCACTAAATGAGAATTTAGCTCCAGATGCTGTAATCAACACTGACATTATTTATGGAAATTCTCCCCTCATTGTAAGTTTTAGTGCAGATAACTCTTCAGACCCTGAAGGTGGACTACTAACTTATGAATGGAATATTGGTGATGGAACAACTACTACAGAAAAAAACCCAACCCATGTTTTTACAACCTCAGATACTGAACCAACTGTATTCACAGTTACCCTATCCGTTACTGATTCACTTGGTTTATCATCTGTAGCAGATACAACAATTTTTGTAAACAATACACCACCTGTACCTACAATCACCTCAATATCAAATGGAGATCTTTACACTCAAGGGGTAATTTCTAACTATCCGCTGACAGCATCGGTAGTTGATGCTGAACATAATATTGAGGAAATCAATTATGCCTGGCAAACTTTTTTATATCATGATACTCACAATCACCCCGGAAGTGTTGATACAAATAAAATTACCACTACAACAATTTCAGGGGAGGGTTGTGATGGGGATTATTATGCATTTAGGGTAAAATTGACAGTTACAGATGCTATCGGACTTTCCGGCTCTACAGATGTTTGGTTATATCCGAATTGTACAGTAGTTCCACCAACGGCATTATTTACAACCTCGGTTTCCTCAGGTATAGCTCCTCTCACAGTAAACTTTGATGCATCACCATCAGTCAATGGCGGTGATACAATTGTAAGTTATAAATGGGCATTCGGAGATGGAACATCAGGCAATGGAATTTCTGTTTCTAAAACTTATAATGTTGTTGGTACTTACTCAGCGAGGCTTATTGTAAAAGATAATTATAATTTGAGAGATACCATGAATGCTACCATCCAGGTTAATAATTTAAGCGCAACTGAATGGAACTCTTATGATATGATCATGCTTTCTGACTCACCGCATGCCTATATTCCCGACGCTTTTGATATTGGTTTACCCGCATATTTTCATTTTTATGAATCAGCGGATGATGAAGGTACATTGTTTGGAAATTCATTAAGTGTGTACAATCCTGATCAACATATAGAAGGTTATAACAAAGCAGAAAATATCTGGTCGTTCGACTATTTATATAATGCGTATCCCTACGTTGCGAAAAGTACAGTGTCAAGGGGAAGTGATGAAAATGAAACAGAGGCCCCTTTTCCCTCTGGTGTTTTTGATCTACAGATCTTTCCGCCGGCGAATGCGCATAACATGGTAGTTGCTTTTAAAGCCCCGGTGACAGGGAATTATTCTGTTAAAAATATTTCTGCCCGAAGAGTTTCTTCAATTGGTTCTAAAACAAGGTTCAAAGTGCAGAAAAATGGTCAAGTCATATCTTCCCTACTTCCGTTATATGATCAAAAATGGTTAAACGATCCTGATTTACATGACCTGGGAACCATGAATGCAGGAGATGAAATGTATTTTACGCTCAATAAAAAAGATTATGAATTTTATGATGCAACAGAAATTGCTTTTACAATTGCTTTCACACCAATCGTTTGCACGACACCAACCGGTTTAACTGCTTCGAGCATTACTTCATCATCTGCTTTTCTTAGTTGGAATAATAGCGGGGCCAGCAGCTACACAGTGACATACAAAAAAGTTGGAGGTACGTCTTCAGTCGGAACTGTAAGTGCAGGAGCAAATGAAGAAATTAATTTAACAGGATTATTACCCTGCGCAACTTATAAATGGCAGGTGAAGGCAACATGTCCCGGCGGAAGTATTTTAAGATCAGCCTGGGGGAATTTTGTAACAGGCGGGTGTAAAGAAGGGATGCCTGATGAACAATCTGAAATGACTCTATATCCCAACCCTGCGATGGTTAAAATACATCTTGAATTCCCTGATGAAATAACTATCAGTTCAATAAAAATATCAGATGCCGCAGGCCGAATTGTAGCTGAAGATATTTTTGAAGGAATTCATGTAACACAAACTCATGAAATAGATGTCACTCATGTTCCACCTGGTGTTTATTTCATAAAACTTATCTCAAGGGATGGAAGTTATTTCGCACAGTTTGCGAAACAGTGAAATAATTATTGCATTCATTTTACTTCGTCCTTCATTCATCATTCATTCTTTATAATTTTGCTGCATGAATGCTATCAGCAGCGGCGACTTAAAACTTTGCATACTTGGTGGGGGTCAGTTGGGTAAAATGCTGATAGAAGCTGCAAGCAATTGGAATATTCAATGCTTTGTACTTGACCCCGATCCTGCATGTTCCTGCGCCCATCTTGCCCATGAATTTACCTGCGGGAGTTTTAAAGATTATGAAACAGTCTATAATTTTTGTCAAAAAGCTGAAAAGATTACTATTGAAATTGAGCATGTAAATGTTGATGCTTTGCTTCTACTCAAACGAGAAGGCAAACAAGTTTTCCCTGATCCCTCAGCTTTAAAGATTATACAGGATAAAGGCAAACAAAAAAGTTTTTATGAAGACAATGAGTTGCCTACTTCCAATTTTCAGATCATTGACAGCAAGGAAGAATTACTTGAATTGATTGAGGAAGAAAAAATAAATTTCCCCTTTGTGCAAAAAAGCTGCGAAGCAGGATATGATGGCAAAGGCGTTCAGGTGGTAAAAAATGAAAATGATTTTGTGAACCTGCTTGATGGGGAGAGTGTGATTGAAGATCTTGTTGACATTGAAAAAGAATTATCAGTAATTGTTGCTAGAGATGCAGAAGGAAACACAACATGCTTCCCTCCTGTTGAAATGGAATTTCATCCAACAGCCAATCTTGTTGAATATTTGCTGGCTCCTGCAAATATTTCCCCTGAACAAAAAAATACAGCAGAACAAATTGCAATCAAAACTATCTCAGAACTCAACATTACCGGGATTCTTGCTGTAGAAATGTTCTTAACAAAAAACGGGGAAATACTCATCAATGAAGTAGCTCCAAGGCCTCATAACAGCGGGCATCACACCATTGAAGCCAATTATGTTTCACAGTATGAACAACTGCTGCGCTGTATTTTTGATATCCCGATGGGAAGTACGAAGGCAAGATCTTCTGCTATTATGATAAATCTTCTTGGTGAAGAAAATTTTACAGGCGAGGCAAAATATGTTGGCTTAAAAGAATGCTTGCAGATGGAAGGAGTATACGTTCACCTGTACGGAAAAAAAACAACAAAACCGTTTCGCAAGATGGGGCATGTAACTATCCTGGCAGAAAATATTCTATTGGCAAAACAAAAAGCGAAATTTGTAAAAGATAATCTCCGAGTAATCTCATAATATTATGGCAAAATCAATAACCCGCATTCAAAAATCCGCAATCAAGAATCCTATCGTCTCCATCATCATGGGAAGCGACTCAGACCTGAAAGTGATGAAAGATGCTGCAGAAATTTTGGAAGAATTCGGCATTGCCTGTGAAGTGACAGTAGTGAGTGCCCACAGAACGCCTCAGCGTATGGTTGATTTTGCAAACAAAGCCCATACAAGGGGAATTAAAGTAATTATTGCTGGAGCCGGAGGCGCTGCACATCTGCCGGGCATGGTGGCAAGCATCACCCCGCTGCCGGTGATTGGCGTTCCAGTAAAATCAAGTAATTCCATTGATGGGTGGGATTCTATTTTATCCATCCTGCAAATGCCCAATGGTGTTCCGGTTGCTACAGTCGCATTAAATGCCGCAAAAAATGCCGGCATTCTTGCTGCAGAAATTATTGCAACATCTGATAAAAATATTCTCAAGAAAATAATCGCCTATAAAAATAATTTGAAAGAAACTGTGATTGAGAAAGCAGGAAAAATGGAAAAGGAAGGATATAAAAAGTTTTTTAAGTAAAAGATGTGCTAACAAAATAAAAATATAACTATGATAACAATTGAACAATATGCAAACCTCTGCGCATTAATGACAGAAACTGCAGGAGATGTTTCAAAAGAAAATGCAATTGCTGAAGCTAACGGTGTAAATGCTGCTGACTGGGACGAAGCGAAAAAACATTATACCGCAAAAATGAGCGACCCTGCTGACATGGGTAAAACCGCAGTAGCATTCATGCCTCTATACCAGGCAGCGCTTGATAAAAAAAGAGGCGGGGGCGAACCCTGTACTCTTGAGGTGTATACAAAAGTACATGCTGAAATGGCGTTTAAAAAAGACCCGAATGATGCTTCAAAACAGATTAACTACATGGATGTTTTAACTGCACATGGCTTCACTCATCAAAGCTGGCTGGAGTGTGAAAACTACTGGACACCAAGGGTTGGCGCCCCCGACCAGGCAAAATGGGATCCGGTTCTCGGCCAAAAATTCAGGGAACTGATGCAGAAAGAAAGTGATGTTATTTTTGGGATTAAAAGGGATTGAGTTACTATTCAATTATAAAGACTTTTTTTCTGAACTGCTGAATTTCATTAGAAAGAATTACTGTATAAATACCAAAAGGCACATTTAATTGTTGCATTGTTTCAATCTTATCAATTTGAGTTTGAAAAACGCAAACACCACTTGAGTTGATAATGTTTAAGTCAAAATTGACAGATGGTGATTCCAAAAATTTAATTGCAAGTAAATTGTTATAAGCATATATGATAGGATTTATATTGCTCAACTCATCCGTATTTGTATAAACTTCATCGTACAGACCTGCAAATACATGCTCATTAGGAGTTTCATTATAAGCAAAACTTGTAATTATTACATTGTCAGAAGTGATAAGTAATCGAATCCATCCAAAGTAGGTATTGCCTTTTTTACTGAATTTGCTTCCAATAAAATGTTCTTCGCCATCTCTATCCCAAAGACCGGTTTTTATATAACTGCCGTATTCCCCACAATTAGGGCCGGCATGGTACAGTATTTCTTCACTACCCCAAATAAGTGCATCACCAATTTCATCACCAACATTTAACCTATTTACAACAAATTGTGATTCTCGGTAACAAATTTCATCATATATCCATGAAGTAAAGGTGGCTTGCGGCTGAAAATACATCCCAGCCTGATTATTATGATACTGCTTAAGGCTGAAATCACTGTAGCCAAGATAAGCTGTACATTCCGGCCAAAAACAAGTGGTAACATAAATTTGACATTCATTTATACCATCATGATTGAAATCAATGTTATATTGTAATGCTTCATCGTTGTATATGTAATAATAAAAATCCGGGTCAATATCTGTAAAAATTACTTGCGCCTCTGCAGGTTCACTCACAACAATTGCAGCAGTCATTGCCGAATAGGCCGCTAACTTTCTTTTCCAGTTCTTTCTTTCCATCGGAAGGTATTTACAATTAAAGTTAGTTGCAAAGTTTTAATATTTATTTCCATTTTGGTGATAGGTAAGATTTTGAGGGTGAATCCTGTATTTTATTTAGGGAAACATTTCTAAAGGATTTTCAAATTAGGTCATACCCCAGTTTTTGCAAAACAGAAATATCTACCCGGGCATTCAAGTCTTTGATTTCTTCGCTTGAAAATTTTTGCATGTATTCTTTGTTTGTATAATACTTTGCATCGCCTGCAGTAAATCTTCTTGATGCATAAACTTTCCTTGATGTTTTGATAGTTTTTACACCAGGCAAATTTAATTTCTGAATTATCTCAGAAATTTCTTTCTCAGGGTTTGTAAGCAAGTCAAAATATCTTACAAAAATGATCTTGCCTGTTTCCCCGGCAAACTCCAGCCATTTTCCGTAAAATAAATTCCATTCCTGCATGTAATGATAAGCAGGAGGAGGCCAATTATTTTTTTTCGCCCATTTTTTATAGCTCAAATACCAACTATAGGGATCTTTTGAAACTACAAGATATATGTCAGGTATTGCAGAAAGATGCGTTTCAAATTCTTTCAAATCATTAACCAGAACAGAGTTCATAAACTGGGGCTCCGGGATGCAGGTCTTGTCATCGTATAACCTGAAGTGCTTGTGCGCAGGATTATTTCTAACCTCAGAATTCATGAAGGCAATTTGCGGGTAATTTTTTTCTATGAGGACCTGCAGATAATTTGTTCCGCTACGTTGTAGTCCGTAGAGGAGAGCTGAGTGTGATACTTTGTTTTTCCTGAAAATTTTTGCAACTATTTTTCTCATCACTCATACCTCAATGCTTCTATCGGATCGAGTTTACTTGCTTTTAATGCCGGATAGTAGCCTGCGACAATACCTGTGAAAAAACACAAAGCGATTCCTGCAAGTACCCATCCCCAGGGAACAAAAAATGAAAGATTAAATATCTGTGCGACACCATTGCCTACTATAATGCCGAGGATAATGCCGATGATGCCTCCTATCAGGCAGATCATAACTGACTCGGTTAAAAATTGCCTACGGATGGTTTGTTGTTTTGCACCTATTGCCATGTTAATTCCAATTTCTCTGGTTCGTTCATTCACCTGTACCAGCATAATGTTCATTAGGCCGATGGCTGCGCCAATTAAAGTGATTACCCCGATAAAGATCACACCGATGGCAATGTTTGAGATCATATCAACTACCACAGCTATAATGCTATCGCTTTTTGTGATGGCAAAATCATTTTCTTCCCTCACATTGAGTTTACGCACTTGCCGCATTAAACCGGTGGCAGTGCCAATGGCGGGTTCAAGTTCTTCCACCTTGTTTACTCCCACTGTGATTGCATAACTTGATTCACTTGCGGGGAAAACAGTTCTTGCAGTAGTCACAGGAATAAAACAAACATTGTCGCTTGCCATGATGCTACTGCCTTTACTCTTCAAAATGCCAATGATCTTAAAAGATTGATTATCCACTTGTACACCTTTGCCAAGGGGCTCAATGTTTTTCGGGAATAGTTTTTCTGCAATATCACTTCCCAGGATAATTGTTCTTGAAGTTCCTTCGATCTCTGCCCCTGTAAACCATCTTCCCTTATCCATCTCATATCCACCGACAGAAAAGTATTCAGCATCAGCTGCAAACAATATCACATTTGGGTTTGTTTTCTTCTCATTACCTTCTACCACCGCAACTCCACTGCTCATATAACCGATGGAAACTACAGAGTTATATGAGTATTTTTCTTTAAATGCTTCAGCCTCTCTCCTTGTAATTTCTGGATTGGGTATCTCAGATTGCCCACCGCCACCGCCTTCTATCATGCCTTCATTGCGGATAGTAAAAGAGTTGGAACCAAGTGTTGCGAAGTTTGCATTCACTGATGATTTTAAGGCTTCTACTGAAGTCAATATTCCCAGCAAAGCCATTAATCCCAAAGCAATAATGAGAATCGTTAAAATAGTACGGAGTTTATTTGCCCGAATGGCACGGAATGC
>JBJXHH010000147.1:0-6317 GCA_046160675.1 Chitinophagales bacterium | reverse complement strand
ATGTATTAATAATAATGATATTGCTGTCATCTTTTGCAGCTTGATGTTTAGCATCAATATTATTTCCTTTTAATTGTGTAAGCAAAACTTCGCTGTCAACTGTATTCTTACTGCAGCCGAGAGTGATGATGTTTACTTTGTCTTTTTTAGTTTTTGTCTTCAAAACTTTTTACACTGTTTTCTGCCTACATCAATTAAATAGTGAATCAACAAATTCTCCTTTGTTAAAAATTTGCAGTTGATCTACCTTTTCGCCTACACCAATATATTTTACAGGTATTTTGAACTGATCTGCAATGCCCAGTACCACACCGCCTTTTGCAGTTCCGTCAAGCTTAGTTAAAGCTATGGCTGTAACATCAGTGGCTGCTGTAAATTGTTTTGCCTGTTCAATTGCGTTTTGCCCTGTAGAGGCGTCCAGCACAAGCAGTACTTCCTGAGGGGCGTCTGCATATGTTTTCCTGATGACGTTTTTAATTTTTGTAAGTTCGTTCATCAGATTGATCTTGTTATGCAAACGACCGGCAGTGTCAATAATCACTACATCAGCATCCTGAGTTTTTGCTGCCTGAACGGTATCATATGCAACAGCTGCGGGGTCAGCACCCATTTGTTGTTTGATAATCGGAACCCCCACCCTTTCCGCCCAAACTGTAAGTTGGTCAACAGCTGCTGCTCTGAATGTATCGGCGGCGCCTAATAAAACTTTTTTACCCTGCTGTTTAAACTGAAAGGAAAGTTTACCTATTGTTGTCGTTTTTCCGACGCCATTAACTCCAACAACCAAAATAATGTAAGGTTTTGTGTTCTCCGGAATGAAATAATCTTTGTAATCTTTTGTGTTATTTTCTGACAGAAGTTGAACAATTTCATCTTTCAAAATTGCATTCAATTCATCAGCACCAAAATATTTTTCCCTGCTTACTCTTTTTTGAAGCCTGTCAACAATTTTCACGGTTGTATCTACCCCTACATCACTACTAATAAGAATATCCTCCAACTCATCCAGGAAATCATCATCAACTTTGCTTTTTCCTGCGATAGCTTTAGTGATTCTGCCCATCAAACCTTGCCTGGTTTTTTCCAGACCCTTGTCTAAATCCTGTTTCTGCTCTTTTTTAAATATGTTGAATATGCCCATGTTCTTTCTTTTAAATAACAAAAGCCTCTATCTTCATAGAAGCTTTTGTATTAAGATCGTTTTTAAACTTTCAGGCATTGCCTTTCAGCACATCCTGCACCTTGTCTTTGTGTACAATTCTTTCTTTAAAGATGTAAGCTCCGGTTTTAGGCGAACGTTCAGTTACTATCACTTTCACCATCTCTTTTCCACCCCCTGAAACTTTACCTTTCACTGCCACACGGGCGTTTTTACTCACTTTTCCCATTTTGGACTCCTTTTTTTGAGGTTGGTTATTTAATTTCTTTGTGTACCGTCATTTTCTTCAAAAACGGATTATATTTTTTTAGTTCAATACGGTCTGGGGTATTTCTACGACTTTTTGTCGTGATATACCTTGAAACGCCCGCTACATCGGTATTTTTCTGTTCGGTGCATTCTAAAATCACCTGTATTCTATTTCCTTTACTTTTCTTTGCCATTTCTCAATGATTTATGAAAGTTCAACATGCTGGCCCTTCTTACGCAAACTGCTAATGTAGGCGCTTATACCTTTTTTATTGATGGTTTTGAGCGTAGATGCTGCTATTTTAAGACTAACCCAGCGGTTTTCCTCAGGAATAAAAAACCTTTTCTCCTGTAAATTCGGGTAAAACCTACGCCTGGTCTTATGATTTGAATGGGATACTTTGTTCCCAAAAATCGTCTTTTTGCCCGTAAGATCACATACTCTTGCCATGATTTAATCTCCTTTGTTCTAAAATGGACGGCAAATATCGGGAGTTTTAGGCAGAAAGCAAAACCCTGGGAGGATTTTACGAACAGGCGGAATGTGAGCAAACCGGGAAAATCCAATCTCCCCAGCCCTTCGTACATCTCCCGGTGCGAACATTCAGAAACATAATAAAACTTTCAGATAGTATTGCCGTAGTATTGCTGGTTGTATGGCTTCTGAATGTTCTTCATCCTTTTGCCCCCTATATTTCAGACCTTGCGCAGCATCATATTAAAAGTACTACTGAACATACATTAATGCATCAGATGGGCATAAACCATGTTGACAACCAAATTTCAGGAATTGTTCAGCAACAAACGGAAGAAAGGGGGCAAAACCAGGAAATTTCACTTGAAAGCCCGTTTCTTTTCTTTCATGAAAAAGATCTGCTACTCTTCATTCCCGTTCAGCAAGATATAGGTTTTATGTTTATGAATTTTGAACACAGTAATCAGTTTATTTCTCTCAACTTTCCCCCTCCCAAACTTTCCGCTTAACCAACTTATTGGTTCGTTTTTCTTCTCTCCCGCAGTTCTAACTAAGGGGAGATACAATTGAATTCATCATTCATTATTCACTTTTTATCATTCATTTTATGAAAAATATTTTTATAGTTCTTATACTGTTTACAAAATTAGTAGCAGCGCATAATGGAAGCATAGAAGGATATGTTTATGATAACACAACAAACATGTTCCTTGAAGGCGCATCAGTTACCATTGCACACAACAGCATGGAAACTACTACTGATGTTTTCGGGAAATATTTCTTTAACGGGCTGCCGGAAGGAAATTATACTATCACTATTACCTACCTGGGATATACTGCGGCAAACCTGGCAGTTTCAGTAAATGAAAACATTACCTCAAAGGTTGAAACGCCTCTAACAGCATCAGCTATCTCTTTAGTTGATGTAATCGTATCGCCTTCAACTAATCCATCATCCAACACAATTCAGGCGCTTGATTTAAAGCTGCGGCCTACTGAATCTGCTCAGGATGCTTTGCGTCTTGTACCGGGTTTATTTATTGCTCAGCATGCAGGAGGGGGAAAAGCCGAACAGATCTTTTTGCGGGGATTTGATATTGATCATGGAACAGACATCAGCGTTAATGCTGACGGCATTCCTGTGAACATGGTATCTCATGCACACGGCCAGGGTTATGCTGACCTGCACTTTCTCATTCCCGAAACAGTTGCCTCCATTGATTTTCAAAAAGGCCCTTATAATGTACACTATGGAGATTTTACAACAGCGGGGTTTGTGAATTTTAATACCTATGACGCAATTGATAAAAGTTCACTGAAAGTTTCAGGCGGAAGTTTTAACACCTTCAGAACAGTGGCTATGCTCAACTTGTTAAGCGATCAAAAAAACTCAGCATACATTACAGGTGAGTATTTTGTGAACGACGGGCCTTTCGATTCACCGCAGGATTTTCAGAGAATAAGCTTGTTTGGAAAATACAATGCAAGGATCAACGAAACATCTTTGCTATCATTCTCACTTTCTACTTTTAAAAGCCAGTGGAATGCTTCGGGGCAAATTCCGTTGCGGGCATTAGAAAGCGGCATGATTGACAGGTTCGGGGCGATTGATGACGGGGAAGGCGGGTTTACAGGAAGAACAAATGCGAATTTTGAACTCACAAAAATTCTTGATAACTCAACAACTGTAAAAAATCAATTCTACTATTCAAGATACAATTTTGAACTCTACAGTAACTTCACATTTTTTCTTGAAGACAGCATAAACGGCGATGAGATAAAACAAAAAGAACAAAGGAATATTTTCGGATACAAAGGTTCTTTTGTGCGGGATAAATATTTTACAGCCGGCACACTTACGCATGACTACGGCATGGGTTTCCGTTATGACCAGGTGATGAACAATGAACTTTCACACACAGTGGAAAGAAACACAACACTCAATACGCTTGCGCTGGGTAATGTGTTTCAAAATAATATGTATGCGTATGCAAGCGAGACATTTTCTTTTCATAATGACTTCACAATAAACGCTGCCCTTCGGTTTGATTATTTCAATTTTGCTTATGATGATCAGCTTGATAGTTTATATGAGTTTCAGTCAATAGATGATCATATTCCTTCTTTCAAACTCAATTTTGATTATCAAGTAAATGACAACACTCTCATTTATTTGTACTCAGGAACAGGTTTTCACAGTAACGACACAAGGGTGGCAGTTGCGCAAAACGGCCTGGAAACTTTGCCAATGGTTTACGGAGTTGATCTTGGTGTTCAGCTTAAACCATTTGAAAAACTCCTGTTAAATCCTGCACTTTGGGTTTTGTACCTTGAGCAAGAGTTTGTATATGTTGGTGATGGTGCAGTAGTGGAGCCCAGTGGAAAAACGTTGCGCAAAGGAGTTGATCTTACAGCAAGACTTGAGATAACAAAATGGTTATTTCTTGATGCTGATATAAATTTCACACAAGCTGAGGCATTAAGCGAGGCTGAAGGAGAAAATTATATTCCGCTTGCCCCAGATTTTACTTCAATCGGGGGATTAACAGTGAAGACTCAAAAAGGGTTTTCAGGGAGTTTCCGCTACAGATACATTGATGATCGCCCGGCAAATGAGACAGGAAGTGTAATAGCTGAAGGATATTTTATAAATGATGTGTTGATGAATTATGCAACAAATAAGTATGAAGTGGGTTTGGAAATTCAAAACCTCTTTAACGTTGAATGGAACGAAGCGCAATTTGACACTGAATCAAGATTACCCGGCGAAGCAGAACCTGTGAGTGAGTTGCATTTTACACCCGGTGTTCCATTTTATGCAAAAGCAAGTTTGAGTTATTTCTTTTGAAAACCTTCTATCAAAATACCAAAGGGCTAACAGATCAATACACCCTTTGGTATTTTTTTTCAAAAAAATTATTCCTTCATAAATTCTTCCTTTGATATAACTTTTATAGGACTCAGTTTCTGTTTTTCGCAGGCCTCATTTATAACTTTCAAACTCTCAATATGTTTATTAAGCCTGGCTTCTATTGCATCCATTTCATTTTTATAAATCTCCAATGCATTCACCTGGCTGTTGTTCGGGCTGCCTTTATAACCTAACACGGCTCCATAGATTTCCCCTATTTTTTCTCTTAGCCTTACCTGACCAACTATGGCTCCTTCGCCCTTTTGGGTTGCCACTATTTCTTTATGCATCGATTCCATTTTTTTATAAAGATCGGCAGCTAATTGGGATGCTTTTTTGTTTGTAAGAGAATCTTTTAAACCTTGGCACCGAGCATGAATCTCAAGCGCCCGGTTATCAATGTAAGCCAAGTGTTCAAGCATATTGTAGGCCTTCATCAATGTTTCACTGCGGAGTTTTTTGTCTGCAGCGCTATGGGCATAAGCCGGATTTTCTGAGATTGCTAATGATGTAGAAAATGTTTTTTCACCCTTTACAAGTTTCACAGTATAAGTACCCGGGTCAATCTCAGGGCCTGAAATAGCTTCCCCTAGAATGTTGATTGATATAGGCACTTTGGGGGCCTCCATCCTTGTGTTGATCTCCACTTTGTTGATTCCTTTCCTGTTTCCGGCAGGAAGCTTTTTCATGAAATTGCCTTTACTGTCGTATAACTCAAGATACATTTCCCCGAACACATGGCGCTTGCTCATGTAATAAGTAACTAAAGCATTGTTTGTCGGATTAGCTCCAACAAATTCCTGGTCTCCAGGGAAATCCTGCACAATTGCTCCAAGTGGGAACTGGTAAGGTTTGTTTGGAAGAAATACTATTTCCTGGTCGAGCATTTCAGGTTTCAGGTTCCTTAATGGAGTGATGTCATCAATTATGATAATACCCCGGCCATGGGTACCGAGAATAACATCATGTTCCCTTGGATGAATCTGAATCTCAAAAATTCCAACCTGTGGCACTTTGTTTTTAAACTGTATCCATTCTTTTCCTTTATTCATACTGATATATAGGCCAAACTCTGTTCCGAGAAAGAGAATATCTGGGTTATCAAGATCTTGCTTTATGTTGTGAGCATATCCTTTTATACTTTCAGATGCAATTGATGACCATGTTTTTCCTAAATCATTAGTATAAAACACATAGGGTTTCATATCGCCATTTCTGTGCGCATCCACAGTTATGTAAGCTGCATTTTTATCAAAATTATCAGCGTCAATGCTGCTCACCCATGCTAAAGCTGGTAGTCCGGTCATGTTCGCATTTAGCTTTGTCCAGTTCTTGCCGCCATCTGAAGTTACTTGAACGTTACCATCATCCGTTCCCACCCAGATAATATTGTTATCAAGCGGGCTTTCACAAATAGTGAAAATGGTACAATTGTTTTCAGCTGTTGAGTTATCGGGAGTGATGCCACCGCTTTCCTCCTGTTTTTGCCTGTTCGGGTCGTCAGTTGTAAGATCCGGAGAAAT
>JBJXHH010000146.1:0-6759 GCA_046160675.1 Chitinophagales bacterium | reverse complement strand
ATCACTAAAAATACTTTATGTGAATTCTTTCAATCAGAACTAGTATTTCATGAAGATATTTTTTTAAAACTGAAACATGCTTTTGAAAAACGGAACCTCCCGTTTGCTGAAAGCAACCGCAGCCAGGCCATGTATCCGCATAACTGCATGCTGCTAAGAAATAGCCTGGGTTCAGCGCAGGGAATGTGGTTTCAGAAAGATAATTCAGTAATCATTTCCATGCCGGGTGTGCCTTTTGAAATGAAAGCCATCATGCAGGAAATTGTTCTTGATAAAATAAAAACCGAATTTCAACTTCCTGTCATCATCAACAAACACATTATGACTTCCGGCATGGGTGAAAGCTGGATAGCAAAACAAATTGAAGAAATAGAAGAAAGTTTGCCAGCACATATTACGCTTGCCTATCTGCCATCCCCCTGTGTTGTAAAATTGAGGTTGACTGCAAAAGGCACGAATGAAAAAAAATTACAGGATGAAGTGCAGGTTTTTGCTGAAAGAATAAAAAACAAACTCGGTGATGTTGTATATAGTGATAAACAACAACTGCTGGAAGAACAAGTCGGAAAACTGCTCATGCAATTACAGGCGACAATGAGTACCGCCGAAAGCTGCACAGGCGGAAAAATTGCGCACAAGATCACATCGGTTCCCGGTAGTTCAAAATATTATGCTGGCTCTGTTATTTCATATTCTTATGAGTTGAAAGAGGAATTACTACAGGTGAAACAGGAAACACTAAATACGTTCGGAGCAGTGAGCGAACAAACTGTGAGTGAAATGCTGGATGGGGTTCTTAAAAATTTAAAAACAGATTTCGCCATCGCTGTTTCCGGCATTGCCGGGCCTGATGGGGGAACCCCTGAAAAGCCCGTAGGTATTGTATTCATCGGTGTTGCTGATAAAAATGAAAAACGCATAACAAAACATCTCTTCAACAAAAACAGGGAGATCAACATTGAATACACCAGCATGTATGCCCTGCATGAACTGCGCATGCTGTTGCTCGATCGTATTAAAAAGAAGGCGGATTAAACTAAATTTGCAACAGAAATCTGAAATCGTAAATCCTAAAAAATATTTATGTCACAGCAGGAATTGATCATGCCAAAGATGGGCGAAAGCATCATGGAGGCCACTATCTTAAAATGGTTGAAAAAAGAAGGCGACACAGTGCAGGTGGATGAAGCTGTGCTGGAAATAGCAACGGATAAAGTTGACAGCGAAGTGCCTTCCCCTTTTGCGGGAACAATTTCAAAAATATTATTCAAAGAAGGTGATGTTGTGCAGATAGGTAAAGCCATCGCTGTTATTTCTTCAGGAAGTGGAAACGGAGTTGTTTCTTCAGCAAAAGAAGAGCCGGTGGTGGTGAAAACTGAAACGAAAGTTGAAGCGAAAAAGGAAACACCCGTTGCAGTTTTAGAAAAAGCAGAGGTTACTACGAATGGCGAAAGATTTTATTCGCCGCTTGTGCTAAACATCGCCCGGCAGGAAGGTATCAGCATGGCTGAATTGGAAAGAATTACCGGTACGGGAAAAGATGACCGTGTTACGAAAGCTGATATATTAAATTATGTGAGCAACAAAGGCTTAGCAAAAACAGAAACTGCAGTCGCTGAAAAGAAAATTGAACCGGCTGTTATAAAAGAACCTGTTTCACAACCGCAAACTAACAGCACAAGCGGCAACACAGAAATTGTGGAGATGGACAGGATGCGAAAACTTATTGCCGATCACATGGTGATGAGTAAAAAAACAAGTCCGCATGTTACAAGTTATGTAGAAGTTGACATGACGAACATTGTAACCTGGAGAAATAAAATAAAAGATAAATTTGAAAAACGGGAAGGCCAGAAAATCACTTTCACTCCATTATTTATTGAAGCTGTTGTAAAGGCCATCAAAGATTTTCCCGGCGTCAATGTTTCGCTTGACGGTTATAACATCATCTATAAAAAAGACATTAACATCGGCATGGCCGCCGCATTGCCTACAGGAAATCTCATTGTTCCTGTAATTAAAAATGCTGACAGGATGAACCTGATCGGCTTAACGTCAACAGTAAATGATCTTGCAAACAGGGCAAGAAATAATAAACTCAAACCGGAAGAAATCCAGGACGGAACCTTCACTCTCACAAATGTGGGTTCGTTCGGAAGTTTAATGGGTACACCTATCATCAACCAGCCGCAGGTGGCAATTCTTGCAGTGGGCGCCATTAAGAAAAAACCCGTTGTACTGGAAACTGATAACGGCGATGTGATCGCCATCCGTCACATGATGTTCATGAGCATGAGTTATGATCACCGCATAGTGGATGGTATGCTCGGCGGCTCCTTCTTAAAAAGAGTAGCTGATTATCTTGAAGCGTTTGATGTGAACAGGGAGATTTGAGAGTTATACTAACTCTGTGTTTCTGAACTACTGAACAAAAAGAATTAGGGCACATACCTTTTCATTTCTTCTCATACTTTATTCCCGCTGTCCGCTATAACCTTTGTTTTAGTTATATTAATTATTAATGGTAAAAGAATAGTATGCCGCTTCCATCAGGTGTAGGAAGATACTTCGCCTTTCTTGGGCAGTTTGTAATACAAAAAACAAACTTGTTTTTCTCAAATAAACCCTTAGCTTTGGTAAGCAAACCCATTATCTAATCTTAAAAACTACAACTATGAACACGAAATCTTCAAATTCAAGACCTTGAATCACACATTCACTTATCTTGTACTATTAATGTGTTGTATGCTTTTGCCAATAGTTTCATCCGCACAATTTGAGGAATACGAAGGCTGGGATACTTTGGCAATTGGAAGTGATGGCAGAGATACCATTATTTATCTTGGTGATGACACATCCGGGGTTCCGGGAGCAAGGCTAATGAATAATCAGCTTTTACAAGTAGATCATCCTTCAATAGCAGAAAGCGCCAGAACAGTTGAGATAATACCTTATACCGTCACATTCGGCACCTATTCTGAAAACGTAAATCAAAATCTATTCGGCGTAAACATAAGTGGCATGTTTACGCAAAACACCCTGCCCATAGGCCCTGCAACAGATGAACAATGGCAATGGATGAGCGATCTTGCTCCTGAAATGATTCGCTTTCCAAGCGGAGAATTTGGAGAGTTCGCACACTTGCTTCATAATATTAATGACGGCTCTCCTGCTTTAGGCTACGGTTTTGACATTGTTGAAATATTCAGGTATTTTGATAAAACCGATGATGTTATTGAGTCACCACAACCAACTGAGGCGGAATTAATTGCTGCATTAGATAACATTACTTTGATAGAAAGTTGGGTGGATGACAGATTTGCTTCAAAATTTAATCAATTCATAGAAGCTTGCTTTTTCCAAAATCTTCTTGATGATGATGCAGGCGGTGTGATTGAAGAGGATGACACATATATAAACCAATTCATTAAACTTATACAGAGGATTGAAACTGATAACCCCGGCCACAGGGTCAAAGTAGTTGTTTGCCTGAATATTTCAAGCGAAACTCCGGCAGAATGCAAAGAGATCGTTGAGTATTTAAGGGATAATGATATTTATGATTGCCAGGTGGAAGGCGTTGAAATGGGCAATGAAATAGGGGATGAATTTCATTGCAAGGTTCTTGGGTTTTCAAATTTTCATAAATACTATGCATATCTTACAGGTTCTACTGAATATGCTTCTGAATGGGATGATGTAATTATCGATAACCCGGCAGACCCGAACGACCTGTACAGTTCGCATGACTTCATTCGTACATTCAAGAAAAACCTCATGTTCACTACCCGAGTTGGTGTTTGTGCTATTCCTCTACCTAATGAAACAGGGGCAGTTTTCAAGATGGAAAGTGGCGGTGGAACAGCCTGCTCTATTGACCCAAACTGGAACAAAGGAAAATCTATAAGATAAATGATACACAATGGTGGAACAGCCTGCTCTATTGACCCAAACTGGAACACACAGCTTGTCAGCTATTATACAGATACTGTTGGGGTGGTGGACTTTCCGGATATGTTCAGGATGTCTTTTGACGGCGTAATCCTGCATCCTTATTATGCTGCAAAGAACTATGAAACTTACATTAATACTCCTGAAAACACTAGCATTCCCATAAGCCAGTTAAATGCAGAAATTGGAACAACGGGCTTCGGGTATGATTGTATTGATCCCTTAGATCCCTTAGACGGCGGCAAATGGCGGTATGACATTTATGACGAAAGGTTAAGAGGGGCTTTTGACGGTGATGCAGATGGAATCGGAATCCGCACAAACTTCAAGAACTTTATGAAGCTTGAGTATAGAAACACATACGACTTGTATAATGATGTGCTGCACTTTGAATACAGCCCTGGGCTTGTGCAGGGCGGAAAATGGCTCTGGACCACAGAATGGAACATAAAAGATGAAGATAGAGATGAGTCAAACTACAATAACAAATTAATTGGTGTTTATACAAATAGCTTCATGCATGCTCTGCTGATGCAGGAATGGTGGTTGAAAAATTTAAAACTCAATTTCCAGTCAGGTTACAGGAAGAATTTCTTCTTGTTTTCCACTCTGCAAAATTACGCTGGAGGCGCAGGTAAAGACATGCTAACACTTGCCGATAATAGTGAATTGCTTGATTTAGGTTTATCGCCTTCTACAGCGTATTACACAAAACGGGCGCCCTACCAGGCAATGTTATTATTAAGCGAGATAACTGAACAAAACCTGAAATACCTCCCCTCTACTTATGGTTTGCCTGCTATTGATGTAAACCTCCAGCCAACCTCTTTCATAGACCCGTTAAAAGAAAACATCTATGTATATTACACCAATGTTACCGCAAGTGCAATCAATTACAAACTGAATACTGATAACCTTACTGCATTTTTCCCCGGTAGCGATTTTGTTGACCCCGGCGTTGCCACTATCTATTCTTTGCAGGCAGATAAAAATTACTCAACTGTAGGGCGCAGTACTCTGTTTGATATTAATGAATGTTATGATGGCGCCACCTACATGGAAGATGCCCAGCATCCCTGGGATATGCAGGCATTGGAGTTGCCTTATTTCAACACCCCTGAATGCACAGGCACTTTCGATCCCGATAAATGCATAACTGTAGAACCTTACTCTATTGGTTATTTTCGTGTACCCATAGTCCCTCATTACCCAAGACTGATGCCGGAGAACATTCTTTACAGTGAAGCTCCGGGCGATATACAGCTTTATCCTAATCCGGCTTCGTCATTTTTTGCATTTACTATTAATGAGGAAGCGCAAGATGAAATATATACCCTGGAAATATTAAACATCGAAGGTGCAAAACTCCTGGAGATAAAAGCAGTTACAGGCAAACCTGTAGATATCAGCCAGCTTCCGAACGGAATTTATACTGTGGTTATAAACAATAGTTGTTTTAAAAAGCTTGTAAAAAGTTAATGAAAAATTTAAAGCAACTTAAATATTATTCTGCATTTGCTTCTGTATTCCTCAGTATTAGTACGGAAGCAAATGCCCAGGTTGTTTATACTGACCTTGAACCGGATTTTGTATTAAATGAACCCGGCTGGGCCGCATGGCTGGATATTGATAACAATGGAGGAACTGATTTTGGTTTTGCAAATTCAAAGTACTTTTCTTGGTCATCATTTGAAAACAGACATTATGCAAAGCAAAGATTATGGGTTTTTAATTCTTTTTCCTACCCTTTTAATGAGGTCGCAGGGAGTTATCAAAGTTTTGTAAGTGGTGGTACTAGATATTATCCATTTACTTTGGCAGAAGGGGAATTAATTGACAATAACCTTGAGTTTCAGTATTGGATTGCTCAAAGATTGGCCTTTAAGACAGTTGTTACTTTTGAGTATGGTGGATTTTCTTTTGTAAATACCAACGTTGGCGGCAACTGGTATCCCACAGCAGACGATAAGTTTCTCGGCATTTACTTCAGAGGCGAATTGGAGAATATGCATTACGGCTGGATACGCTGCAGTGTAAAACATGAAGGGCGCATATTGGTTATAAAAGACTATGCTTATGAACAGCAGCCGGATGTGCCTATTATAGCAGGCAGCACAGAAAGTTATGTCCCGGTAAATGAGAATGAAAATAACAGTAGTGTTTCTGTTTATTCATTTAACAACACCATTTATATCAACACCACCCCGCCCTTCGGCGCAGAAATATCCATCTCCGTTTTTGACATCACAGGAAAAGAAATCACAACAACAACAAGTTGCCTTCAGCAAACAGAACTAAACATAAACGCCCCCGCAGGCATCTACCTGGTAGAAGTAATCTCAGACAAAAACAAATTCACTAAAAAAGTATTTCTGAATTAGTGATGATGGATAGCAAACAAAAAGCAGAACCTCTGTTCTGCTTTTTTATCCTTTACGCCTTTTTGTTAAACTGTACACTTCCCACCTCTGCTTCAGTAACGTCTTCCCTCTTTATCCCAGCAGCTTCACTGCAGAGAAGCTGCGTAAGTCTTATTCATTCTCTGTAGGTTTCCCTTGTTCTTCGTAGGCTACAAATATCAAAAGAACATTCGGCTGAGATTGCCTTAGGTTTGTTGGTCAGGAGACGAACAAAGGCGGAAGTTGGTTTTTTTAAAGTGAAAAATATGTATATCACTTTCATAACTCTGCAGCACTTAATATTATTGATTACAAAACCACATCATATAAAAAAATGACAAAACCATAATAAAGCCACCCGGAAAAGCATTTTTTAACTAAAAACCCGTATTGAAGAAAGCATAACCGG
>JBJXHH010000145.1:0-8832 GCA_046160675.1 Chitinophagales bacterium | reverse complement strand
CCGGTTATTAGAATGAAGACAATGATGAATGCCCGCATGAGCAGATTTTTCATCAAAAATAAACGGAAATTATTACAGGGGTAAAATCTTAAAAGTAAAACCTACTTTACAATAGTACCTTTGTCAATATCAAAAAGGAGTTTTAGCTTATTCTTTTTCTTGAGATTCATAGATTGAGAATAGTAGCAATCAATACTATATTCATTAGCTACCAGGTGTTCTTCCCAAGTGCCTTGATATTCTGCAAAGTTTTTTATTTCAACATTGTGTATGCCCCTGGTTGTTTGAATGGTGAAACTGTTAGGTTTGCTTTCTAGCCCCCTGCTGCTCTCACCCGCTTTTACCCCATCTATCCAAACTTCACAATAGGTATTGTGATCGTATCCTTCCACAATATTTGAAAATTCATAGCTCACCGTCAGTGTTGCGGGTTTTTGTGCATACACTGCATGGATACTTAAAAGTGTAGTAAGGAAAAGAAAAAATCTTAGGCTTTTCATTTTTTTATGGTTGTTTTAACTAACCGATTTTATGATGATGAATGCCTGGTTTATGTTGCATCCGTGTGAGCTCCTTTATTTGATTGTAGTGTTGGTCATTTTGTATAAAGTCAGCATCACTTACCTCAAGTATTAAGATGCGGTTATCTGGATGCTGTTTGAAATATTCGAAATAAATCTCTTGTATCTGTTGTAGGTATTCCTTTCTTACTGTTTTCTCAAATTCCCTTCCCCGCTTTTCTATATTGGTAACCAACCTTTCTGTATTACTATGAAGGTAAATGATAAGGTCGCTGTTAGGCAACTTAGGGTTTAAAATGTTGAATATCTTTTGGAACAGGTTATATTCAGCATCATCCAGGTTCACTTTTGAATATAACAGGGATTTTTCAAACAGATAATCTATAACTACCCGTTGTTCAAACAGTTCCCAGTTACTAAGTTCTTCCTTAAGCTGCTCATAACGCTCAGCCATGAAAAACATTTCCATGCCCAGGGCATAATCTTTCTGTTTTACAAAGAATTTCTGGAGGAAAGGATTATCAGCAAAGGATTCAAGAATCAGCTTCGCATTATATTCAGCAGCAAGTTTTTTTGAAAGTGAAGTTTTTCCACTACCAATATTCCCTTCCACTGTAATGATCCTATAATCCATCGCTTAAAAGTAGGAACAATGCTACAGATTAATGAAGTAAGTAAGTAATTGGAATCAGATAAAACACTCAATATTGGTAAACAAGATCAAGCGATGTAACCCGCAAAGTATCTGTACATTCTTCATAAATCTCCCCAATGGTTTTCTTTAAAACCGGGTGATAATGATCAGCCGCAATTTCTATTAGGGGCTCAAGTGTGAACCTGCGAAGGTGCATATGCGGATGTGGAATTGTAAGAATAGGCGATTCAACCTGTAAATCGTCAAAGAAAAGAATATCAATATCTATAGTACGGGGAGCCCATTTTTCTTTGTTATCCCGACCTAGTAAGAACTCAATTTGTTTAATGTGATGCAGTGTTTCCAAAGCAGTACATGGGGTAACAACATGCAGCGCCTGGTTATAAAATTCCGGTTGGTGCGTTCGGCCCCAAGGTTCTGATTCATAGATATGTGATTGCTTTTCAACACTTCCGAGGAAGGTTCTGATGGCACCGGTTGCTGCCATCAGGTTTTGATGACGGTTCCCTAAATTTGTGCCGAGGAGTATTAATGCGGTATGTTGCATATCGTTGTATTGGGAGCTGCTAATCTAACGCAAACTTATTGAAAATAATATAAACTTTGACAAAAATATTTTACGAAACTGACAATTAACTGACATGAAAGATTTCTTCCGTTCTTTTTTCGCTGCCTTGCTTGCACTTGTTGTATTTATGATCCTGTTGTTTTTCTTCATTGGGGGTATGATTTCCGGCCTTTCAAAGCAGTTTGAAAAGAAAGAGGCGACAGTAAAAGTAAACTCCGTACTTGAGTTAAACCTGAACTACTCTATTCCTGAACAAACACAGGAAAACCTTGCTGCAGGGCTATCTCTTTTATCATTGAGTTTTGATAATGCCATCGGATTGAATGATATTCTTGCTTCCATTAAACATGCTGAAAAAGACGATAATATTAAGGGTATTTACATAAGACTCGGGTTGAATCCTAATTCATCAGCCACCCTTCAGGAAGTGAGAGATGCCCTTGAAGATTTTAAGAAGAACAGCGGGAAATTTGTTATAGCCTATGGTGAAGTCATTAACCAGGCTGCGTATTTCCTGGGAAGCGTTGGTGATGCAGTTTATTTAAATCCATCAGGTATTCTTGAATTTAAAGGATACAGCGCCCAGGTATCATTTTACAAAGAAGCATTGGATAAACTGGGCGTTAAAACACAAATCTTTTATGATGGGAAATTCAAAAGCGCAACAGAACCTTTTAGGATGGAAAAAATGAGTGATGAGAACAGGTTGCAGCTTAGAGATTACTTGAACTCACTTTTCGTTCATAACCTTTCTGAAATTTCCTCAACAAGAAATATTGGAACGGAAGAACTTAAAAACATTGCCAATAATTTATCCGGCTGGTACCCGGCGTTTGCCAGGCAAGTTGGTTTAGTTAATGACGTTTTGTATGAAGACGAGGTGCATGATATTTTGAAGAGTAAAATCGGGCTTAACACTACTGATACGGTTACAATAATCAGCTTAGGGAAATATTCTTCCACATTTCAAAATTTAAACCCTTTTGAAAAAACTGTGAAAGAAAAAATAGCAGTAGTGTATGCCGACGGAACAATTATAGATGGGGAAGGTGAAAGCGGTTACATTGGATCAAAAACATTTGCAGACATGATGAACGAAGCCGCAAAAGACGAAAATATAAAAGCAATTGTTTTAAGGGTGAATTCTCCGGGGGGTAGTGCCGTGGCAAGTGATGTAATGTGGCGTAGCATTGAAAAAGCAAAGGAAAAAAAACCTGTGATTGTAAGTATGGGAAGTTATGCTGCAAGTGGAGGGTATATGATAAGCTGCAATGCAGACAGAATTTTTGCTGAACCTAACACACTTACTGGAAGCATTGGAGTATTCCTCATCGTTCCTGAAATTTCAGATCTGATGAATGATAAGATCGGTATCAGTTTCGACACTGTGAATACCTCAGCACATGCTGATTTTCCATCTATTACAAGAGAATTCGACGATTTCGAAAAAAATATCTTACAGCAAGGAGTGGATTCAACTTATGATAAATTTAAAAAAATGGTGGCTGATGGCAGAGGCCTTTCAATGGATCAGGTAGAATCTGTTGCGCAGGGCAGGATCTGGATTGGATTGAAAGCAAAAGAACTTGGCTTGGTTGACGAAATAGGTGGCATTGATGAAACAATTGCTTATGCTGTAAGCCAGGCGGGATTGAAGGAATATTCAATTGTTGAATTTCCCAAACAGGAAGAAACATTCTTCACCAATATACTTCACAGTATGACTGAGGAAACAAAAACAAAATTGCTTGCAGATAAACTTGGTGTATTCTATCCGCATTATGAAGCTGTAACGAAGCTTCTTGAAAAACCGTTGATGCAGGCAAGATTACCTTACGAGATCATTATCCGTTAAACGAATTGTAATAAATCCTTTCAATCCATTACCCCTTAAGCTATCTTTGCGCCTGCTTGCTCCAGGCAGGCTCTCAAAAACTAGCCAATGGGATTAAAATGCGGGATCGTAGGTCTACCGAATGTAGGAAAATCAACTTTATTTAATGCTTTGAGCAGTGCTAAAGCGCAGGCAGCGAACTTTCCTTTTTGCACAATAGAACCGAACATAGGTGTTGTTACTGTGCCCGATGAAAGATTGATAGCCCTGTCTGAACTTGTACATCCTCAAAATATTGTCCCTACTACTATTGAGTTTGTAGATATTGCCGGCTTGGTGAAGGGTGCAAGCAAAGGAGAGGGGTTAGGAAACAAATTCCTTGCTAACATCAGGGAAACGGATGCCATTGTGCATGTTGTGAGGTGTTTTGAAGATGATAATATTATTCATGTACATGGAAATGTTGATCCGCTCCGGGATAAAGAGATCATTGATTATGAATTGCAGTTAAAAGACCTGGAAACGATTGAAACAAGGTTATTAAAATATAAGCGGGCGGCAGTAACGGGCGACAAAGAAGGCAAAAAAATATCTGAAGTATTAGAACAGTACAAAGCGCACATTGAGCAGGGCAAAAGCGCAAGGAGCCTGGAGATGGATGCGGAAGGAATAAAAATTATCTACGACCTTTTCCTGCTCACAATCAAACCCATCATTTATGTGTGCAATGTTTCAGAAAAAGATTTGAAAACCGGAAATGCCCATGTAGAAAAACTAAAAGATGCTGTGAAGGATGAAAATGCAGAGGTGATACTAGTGAGCGCAAATATTGAAAGTGAGATTGCCCAACTTGAAAGTTATGAAGACAGGAAACTTTTTCTTGCTGATCTCGGGTTGGAAGAAAGTGGTTTAAACAAACTTATCAAATCAGGATATAAATTATTGAACCTCGCCACTTATTTTACAGCTGGTGAAAAAGAAGTGCGGGCATGGACAATTACAAAAGGTATGTTTGCACCACAGGCGGCGGGTGTTATACATACTGATTTTGAAAAAGGATTTATCAGGGCTGAAGTAATCAAGTATGCAGATTACATCAAGTATGGCAGCGAGACTGCTTGTAAAGAAGCAGGCAAATTAAATGTTGAAGGGAAAGAATATGTTGTTCAAGATGGAGATGTTATGCATTTTCGTTTTAATGTTTAAAAAAGACTATTTATGAAAAAGAAAATTATGAGATTGCCAGTGACGTTAAAACATTACGTATTTGTCGTATTTATGATGTTACTGTTTAGTTACACTTCATCAGTTGCACAAACCGAAGAGAAAATTTCGACCCAATCTACCTATGTTGAGTTAGGTGGAAATGGTCTCATTGTAAGTTTTAACTATGATACTCGTTTCAGCCGCACAAAACCAGGTGGATTAGGTGCAAAAGCAGGTTTTGGGGGCCTTGCTATTGGTGACTTTAAAATATTCACTGTTCCTTTAAATCTCAACTATTTACTGGGTAAAAACGGTAAATACTTTGAAGTAGGCTTAGGAACTGTTTATACAACAGCGGGTTTTTTCCAGGATGAGGATTCTAATGTTGCCCAATTTTTAGGTACTATGATTTTTGGCTACAGGAGTCAGCCAGTTGATGGAGGTTTTACTTTTCGGGCCGGGTTAACACCTGTATTTGGTAATTTAAAAGTGGAAGGGGAACCGGATACCTTTATTTTCATTCCTTACTTTGGCGGTATTTCTTTCGGTTATGCTTTTTAATACATAAGAAACCCCGACGAAGCGGGGTTCTTTATGAAATATCATCCGTTAGAATGTAGACCGATGGAGTTCCCCTCCGTGTCAATGATGAAAGCCATGAATCCATTTGATCCAATTTCCGTTTTCGGCATTGTGATTTTCCCGCCTGCAGCTTCTACTTTGTCAAGAACAACCTGTAAATCAGGATCACCATTCATATAAACCTTAACGCCATCCATGCTGGGTTTGTGCATTTCACCCTGGCAAAGTGCGCCGTTGGCTTTTCCGGTTCCGGGTTCCCAGGGGAACATTGCCATGTGTGTACCCATCATCTCCATGGCCATCATTTCAATTCCAAAAATTGTTTCATAAAATTTTTTAGCCCGGTTGATATCAGCAACTGATATTTCAAACCAGTTTAAAGAGTTTGTTTGAGCATTCATATTACATTGATTTTGTGCAGCTAAAGTAACTCTCCTTGAATTAGAAATCGTTAAAAATTATTAAAGTTGGGAAATCAAATAAACTCAACATCCATGCTGAACCTATAGCCCATCAGGTACTCAAGGCCTGCTTCTATGCTCAGGCCAGAGTAAATGCCTTCGTATAAAGTTTTTATGATGGGACAATTCACCTTGTAATGATTGGCAAGCCCGTGAGCAATTTTTATAGTATTTACACCTTCTGCAACTTCTTCCATCGAACTCAAAATGTCCTGTATTTTTTCTCCCTTCGCCAGGCGAAAACCCACTGTATAGTTTCGGCTGGTGGGAGAGGAGCAGGTGGCAATAATATCTCCTATACCTGCAAGGCCGAGAAATGATTTTTCTTCAGCCCCAAGATGTTTGCTCAAATGAATGATCTCAGCAAGGCCTTTTGTTATGAGTAATGCCCTTGCGTTTTCGCCGAGATGCAACCCGCTGCAAATTCCTGAACCGATGGCAAGGATGTTTTTTAACACACCAGCCAGTTCAACCCCCTCTATATCATAACTTGCATACACCTGGAAACGGCTGCTTTTCAAAGCTTTCTGTCCTTCATGTATCACTTCGTCAAACCTGCTTGCGATTACTGTTGCTGCAGGAAGATGTTGCTGCATTTCTTTTGCAAGGTTGGGGCCTGCAATACATCCAACCCTCACTACAGAAGTTTCCCTTCGTATCAGTTCACTCATCGTCATCACTTTTTCCCTGGCAATTTTCTGTTTTTTTTGCAGGCGCTTCTTTCCTTTCTTTTTTAAAGCAAGCCCCTTTGTTCCATGAATAAGAATATGATCCGGGCGCAGGTAGGAACTCATGTTCCTAATCACTTCTTTAAAATTATTACTTGGAATAACAGGAAACAATAAGAAACATTCTTTTGCGACCAAGGCAAGATCATTTACTACTGTAATGTTTTTATGCAGGTTTTGCTGGTGAATAAGCCTGGTGTTTTGTGCCTGTTCAGCAAATTCTTTTCTCCTGGAATATAAATATACATGCCTGTTTTCAGCTAATAGGTTTGCTACAACAGTTCCGAAACTGCCTGTACCTATTACTCCAACTGATTCTTTATCAGACATATTTTTCAAGCCCGTAGTTATCAAGGCGGTTATGATAGAACAGGAGAAGTTTCATGTTCTGGCATTTTATTGTTCCTTTTTTTGTGAATACAAGTGGCCGTTTTGCATGATACACTCCCAGTTTTTTAACACCATACTCAATTACATTATCAATATCATCAGCCTCCAGCAATTCATCAACCCGAATCTTTCCGTTGTTGCGCATTTTCAGCAATTTATCCCGCAACTGTGTAACGGCAAGTTTATATTCTTCCCTTTCAAGTTCCCTGAATTCTTCTGGTAAACGAAGAACCGAGTACACATCCAGGTCCGGGTTTTTTTTCTGAAAGAGTTTGAAAGCAGCAAATGCACAAACTGTTTCACACATAGCTACACTATTGATCTTGAAAGCAGCAACGATACTTTCACTCAGCATTTTGGTGTACACACTATCCCTCTGAGTATCATTTGTAAGTACGCCTTTGCTCCGGAAGTAGTCAGTTATATCAATAGCATTCCCATTGGCATCAATACTCTTTCCTTCTTCATCAATTGCATTGCCGAATATGTCCATGCATTTGCCGAAGGCGATGTTAAAATCAGCATCAGCAGTAAAGAATCTAATCATAAATTTGATAAGCTTATAAGAGGAGGAATATTTATCACTAGGCACAAAATATCTTTCCTTGCCTACATTTTTCAGATACTCATCAATCAATTCAGGAGCTTCCAAAACAAAACCATAGTTCATGGTAACAGGCACTACATATATTTTTCTATAATTTTCTCCTTTGCTTTCAAGTATCAGCCGGCGCTGGGCTTCCAGCGCTGTTCCAAGTAATCCAAGTTTTAATTGTGATTCAATATGGTTACTTCTTGACCTTGTGCCACCCGGAAAAAATAAACTGTGCCCCCCTCTATGAATTACCTGTGTTGAATATACTTTCAATGCTTCAAGATAGATCGCATTTTTTTTTCTGCGGTCAACTTTGTAGGCCCCAAGGCGGTTCATAAAAAAAGCAAGGAAACGAACGGAAAACAAATTCAAACCTGCACCGTAAAAAAACGCTGGCAACCCGATTGCTGAAATCCCCCATCCGACAGTTATTGAATCAATGTTGCTGGAGTGTGTTGGTACGGCAATGATGATATTATCTTTTGCCAACTTTCTCAATGGTTCAATTTCACCAACGAGATTAATACTTTTCAGCAGGTGTTTTTTGTTACCAATAATTTTCCTGAACGCACTGCTGTTGGATGCATTTAACAACCGGTTAAAAGCAAAAGGAACAAAACGTTCAGCGAAATTGTAAGTCCGCACACTAAAGTTTCCGACAATCTCTGTTACATATCTTGTTATAATATGTCGAAGAAGTTCTTTCTCTTCATCAATCCGGTTATCAGCCCTGCTTTCAAGTTCCACCAGGCGGTTTTTTATATGCCCCCAAAAAGCTTTATCATCCTTTGGATCAATTTTCCATCTCCTGCCGTCAATTCTTATCTTTTCATAGTATATCGCTTTGGCAAGTTCAGTATGCACATCATCTTCCGTTTTGTTCTTCTGTAAAATGTTTTGCAGTGTTTCATCAACAACACTTTTTATTACAGCATCCCTGTTTTTGCTGATGGTGGCAATAGGCCATGCATGAATATCCTGTACAATCCGTTTATAAACCTGTGGTTGTGAGTTTCCGTTGCTCATTGGCTGCAAATATAGCAGTCTTCGGCATGCTGTTAGAAAGGGGATGAGCCGTTAGGAAACTATTTCCTTTCGAGATGCATTGATTAACTTTGCCGGCAAAACTTCAAAAAATGCCTCGGCAACTTTTGAAGGCAGGAAATTGGGGTTGACAGGAATTGACAGCATCGTTCATTGACAGGTAAGCATGCAGAGCATTGTATGTTGGCTCTTTAATATCAATATGCAACATAAATTTTAAATGGCGAAAATTCTTTCGCTATGGCAGC
>JBJXHH010000144.1:0-4859 GCA_046160675.1 Chitinophagales bacterium | reverse complement strand
GTGGCTTTGCAGCTCTTTTTATTTTGCGAAGGGATAGCCAAACGGCTTTGCCGAAAATTGCATTGTCGGTCGGTTTATGTCTGTCGGTTAATAGTCGCACTGTCGGGTTTTAGGGTTGCTGATAACTAGGGGATTAGCGAAACAAACTTACTAAAACCTTCTCCAATCCCGCAGAATTCTGCTGGTTTTAGGAAGTTGTTCCTTTTCAAACCTACTTAAACTTGCGCTTTTTGAACAAAAGGGGCAAACAAAACCCTCTATCCGAATAGGAGCCTTCGGGGAATTGAGAAAACTGGATAAGAATGTAGTTACAAACTACAATGCCCAAAATGACTGAGATGCAATCTAAGCCGAACTTTCTACTTATGTTTTAAGAAACTAAGGAGAGCTTGGGGAACTTAGTGAAACCCTTGTTATCGGCTGTTTTTTGTCCTCCCATTAGTCTTTTACTGCACATGCCTACACCGGCAATCGCACAGAACCTATGGTGGAGTTCTGTGGGGACAGAATTTATAGAAATCACTAGATCAAACTTACTGCACAGTAATTTCCTTCACTAACTCTGTTCCTCCAACCTTCACTTTCACAAATGCTTTTCCAGTAAATCCTTCGGGCAATTGAATGTTCTCGATCACATCCATCTCATGGGTAAGCATTGTTTTCTCAAATATTCTTTGCCCGCTGATGTTGAATACTTCTACTAGTACCTCATCCTGGTGAACATGCATGATCACAAGCTGGAATTCACCACCATTGGGATTGGGATACACACCCATTTTAGTTACATGCTGTTCGTCAGGGTTCAAAGTTTCAGGTGGCACTGTGCCTCCTTTTAGGGTGAGTGTCGTAAAAGTTTGAATTGCTGAATAGGGGCTTGTGGTGGTTCCGCACATAGTGCGTACCCTGTATTGATATGTGGTGGCAGCAGTTAATCCTGTAAGATTTTTACTTGTGCCTGTGCTGCTTTTCTTCAGCCATGCGGTTGTTCCGGTGGGTCTGTACTGAATAGTATATTTTGTAGCACCGCTTACTGCTGTCCAGTTTATTTTCGCTGAATTGGATGTAATATTATTAGCAAAAATACCCGTTGGTGTGTCGCAGGTGGGCGGTGTACATGTTACTGTAATTGTACCGCTCATACCAAGCCCTCCGGCACCTCCATGCAGGTCGCAGTAAAAAGGGTAAGTACCTTCTGAAGTTAAAATAACATCCTGCGATGTAAGTACGGAACTCATGGTAAAGGTTGTCCAGGAGCCGGTTTCAGAAACTATCGGGTGTGTGCCGTTTACCCATGTGAACCGGATAGTATCGTTGCAGTTCACAGTAAGTGTACTCGGCGTAAATACAAAGTTCGACACATTAATAGTATGAATGGTAGCATGTAAAGAGAGGGAAAAGAGTATGAGTGTGAGAAAGGATGTAAATTTTTGATTCATATGATAGGTTTTAGATTATAAAAATACTGCTAATCTTTCAGGATATAAATCTGCATTGATAAACTTCTGATCAATGTTTTCTTATTTGTGAGATTGCACAATAAATCGTTTTTTATTTTTTTACCTGGTTTGCATACCTGATAACCATGAAGTGTTGCGTATATACCCCAATGAGAGAAGTATCCTGCTCAGATAAAAAACCTACTGGTAATTTGATATGACAACAACAGATCCGCCGCAACTGCCTTCCATCGGGGCTTTACAGTTTGTGTTGATGGTTTTATTCCTTCCGGCATACATTTCTAATATTCCGGTATTAAACAAATTACAGAAGTATGAAAAAATTTATCATTATGCTGGCGGGTAGTGCTTTACTATTCTCCTGTAAGCAAGATACCAAAACGTATGAAGATCAGAAGGAACTGGCTGATAAAGTGAATGACGAAAAATTTGGCAAGCGGGTGGAAAAAGACGCTGACTTCCTGGTAGATGCAATTGACATAAGCATGCTGGAAGTTTCTGTATCAGAAATGGCGCTTTCCCGTTCTGAAAACAAGGAAGTGAAAGACATTGCCAACATGTTGATTTTTGATCATCAGCAATCCATTAAAGAAATGAATACGCTTGCCGGGAAAAAAGGCGTTCTCGTTCCTAACCAGTTAAGCGATGAGGCGATGAAGAAACGTTCGAAGCTGCGGGATGCGAAACCGGAAGATTTTGATAAAGAATATATTGAATTGCTGGACAAAGAACACAAAGATGCGATTGATAGGTTTGAGAAAGAAATGAGAGAAACCCAGGATCCTGAGTATTCAGCATGGGCATCAGCAAGCCTGATTACGCTCCGCTCCCATCATGACTCCATCGAAAAATGTCTTGACAAGTTGCGGGAAATGCAAAAAAATTAATAATTGCCGTAGTAGAATTCAATCAGCCCTTCATTTTTGAGGGGTTGATTTTTTTTTGGGGCCTCATGAAATGATAGTTGGTAATGAAGGTATGTATACTAAAAAAGAAGTTCCTGAAATACATCTCAGGAACTTCTTTCAATAAATTTATCGGTTGCTTTTTACTGCTTCCACTTAATAGTGCAGCCGATAGCTTTCGTAAAACTTGGGTTAGGCATTTCGCCTTTTTGCACCGCAGCAATTGCATTTTCCAGGTATTTGTTTGTTACTGCCGCAGCAGCATCTGTATTATCATTAATGGCGCCGATGTAAGCAACATTAAATCCTTCATAGGTTTTTTGCAGAAAGTACACATGCGGGGTTCTAGTAGCGCCGAATCAAAGTTTACACTGGAACATGACATAGCCGATGTGGGGAAAAAATTCAATGGCTTCTTCCGCTGGAAAAACACGACAGACAAAAGCAAAAGCGGCCCCCGGAGCCTGCGGGGAATAGAGAAAACTGGATAAGAATATAGTTACAAACTACAATACCCAAAATGACTGAGATGCAATCTAAGCCGAACTTTCTACTTATGTTTTAGGAAACCAAGGAGAACTTGGAACTGAACTTCCACCTTGCACAAAAGTGTCTGCGAAGCACGGAACTCTCGCTATCGCAAACCCCTTGTTAGCGGTAGTTCACTTAAACAGAAAGTCAGCAATATAATTGCTGATCATTCTATTTCCTGTGCTTTGTTTTTCACCGATTTCACCGGAGTTAGTACAAACTATTATTACTTTTTTCTTGTCGGGAAACCATCTGATAACAGCATTATGACCCCAGCTTTGACTTCCTCTTGTCCAAATTTCTTTGGTATTCCATGTAGTTGAATCATTCTTAAACCAGCCATAGCATATGCTTAACCCGGAAGTAGCCCTGTATTGTTCACTTAAAAGTGATTCGGTGCTGTTTTCTGAAATAAGCTGGTTCTCTATTACCCCCTTTATGAATTTATATAACTCCCCTGGATTTGTATAAATTCCATTCGCCCCGATATAATCCCAATTTCTGGCTAAGAGACTGTCTGGGAATTCCTGATTCTTACCGGCAACATTTTCCTTGCCGTTAATTTCATTCCAAAAAAAACTCCCTTTCATATCCAGGGGCTGTAGTATGTTTTTCCTGATATAATCCTCATAAGTGGAGCCCGTTATTTTTTCAATAATAAGTGCCAGCAATTCAAAATTCTGATTTGAATATATAAAATCTGTTCCGGGCAGAGAACTTAATGTATCATTCAATAATGCACTTACAGCGTCATCGGAATTTCTTATACCAAAACACACATAATTTTGTTCAAATCCGCTCCTGTGGGTCAGCAGGTTACTTACACTTATGGAATGTTTATCTCTCGGAACATTTTCAAAAAATTTTCCTATCGTATCATCGAGGGTTAGTTTTTGTTTTTCTATCAACTGAAAAATCCCTATTGCCGTGACCGATTTGGTGATTGAGGCAATATGAAATAAGGTTTCCTGGTTGACCGTTTTTGTTTTTGATGTATCAATATGCCCATAACTATTACTAAAAAGAATTTTCTTTTCATCAGCAACCAAGACTGAAAAGCCAAATTTACCTCCATATTCTTTTTGTAAAGTTTGGTCTAACGCCTCAAATACGGATGGGGTGTCCTGCCCAAATGATAAAGAGGCCGATAAGACCTGGAATATCAAAAGAAAAATAATCGCAGAGTTTTTCATGTAATTAAATTACCGATAACTTATTTTTTAGCGAAACAAACTTACAAAAACCCTTCTCCAATCCCGCAGAATTCTGGTGGTTTTAGGAAGTTGTTCCTTCTCAAACCTACTAAAACTTGCGCTTTTTGTACATAAGTGGTAAACTAAACCCTTTCTCCTAACAGGAGCCTGCGGGGGATTGAGAAAACTGGATAAGAATGTAGTTACAAACTACAATGCCGAAAATGACTGAGATGCAATCTAAGCCGAACTTTCTAATTATGTTTTTAGAAACTAAGGAGAACTTGGAACTGAACTTCCACCTTGCACAAAAGTGTCTGCGAAGCACGGAACCCCCGCCTATTGCAAATGTGCTGTTAGCGGTAGGTTTGTTTTCTGCTGTGTTTTTAATTTTCTTCATCTCAAGCTAATTATTTCATCAATAGATTTAAACACAGGTCGTCCTTTTGCTAATATTAGATCTCTTTCCTTATTTGCTCCTGGGCTTTCAGCTAGAAGTAGTAGAGCGTCACAAGCTCCAATAACAGCAAGTGAAATGTCCATTGTGCATTTATACTTGTCTGATACATTCGCTTGTGCAAGAACAGGAATAGCTGCGTTCATTCCTATAATTGGAATGTGTCCTAGTTCTAAAAGTCTTGCGGCAGCTTTATTCATTTTGTCTAAGTTTAATTGTCTTTGTTCTACTGTGTCTGCCGAATATGGCCCTGCAACTCCAATTATCATTGTCTATATTTTAAGTTGTTTATTTTTTGTCAATTTTATTGTGGTCG
>JBJXHH010000143.1:0-2605 GCA_046160675.1 Chitinophagales bacterium | reverse complement strand
CGGAGAACTGAACTTCCACCTTGCACAAATGTGTCTGCGAAGCACGGAACCCCCGCTATCGCAAACCCCATGTTAGCGGCTGGGCTACTGTCCATTCGGAGTTGTGTCGTCTGTTTCACCTTCAAAGTAATTTTTCATTGTTGATTTTTCGTCCAGTAATTCTCTAAACACTTCGTTCTTGGAAATTATTTCTATATACTTTTTCTGAGCTGCACAAAAGTCAACCATTAACTCGTCCAAAGTCGGCAGCAACACCACTACATTTTTTTTATTTGAAAGAAGACTATAAAGTTTGTTGTTCTCTTTGTCACCAGAATAATACTCGTCAACAAATGCTTGGTCAATAAAGATGTGGGTTTTTTCGTCTCCTGGCTCAACAGTAATTTCTCTTTCAAAATAATAATCTGGATGATGAACAAGCATAAACGCTTTTGGGTGTTTGAGAAAGTTTGCCCACTTGCGAATTCGTCCGAATACTTGAAAGTGTCGCAGCCGATAACTGTCAGGAAGTTTTACAATTTTGAAAATCTCCTCAAAGCGTTCAACAAGCAAGTTGGAATAAAGTATTACAGACGAAAAGGCTTCAAGAGGTGCAGAAACTGGTCCACTCTGCAACGCTGAATGAAGTAGTTGCGTGTAGTCAGCGAAGTTGCAACCAATACAGTTATGTGCCTTGTCGTCCTCTCTGTGAAAGGAGTCGTGAATAGAACACATAATTGATTCATCATTCGGATAAATTTCGGAATCAAAAATCTTGAACGCATTTTGTAACTCTATTTGTGTATAGAGGTCTCTCGGGTCAGCATGATTAGTAATTTTCATTTATCCTTTTGTCTGTTCATTAAATGTAGTCAGTTCAAAGTTCGCACTGTCGTCCAAGCCTTGCCGCTAACTTGTTTATTGGCGAAACTAAATTACAAAAACCTTCTCCAATCCCACCATTTTCCGCCGGTTTTAGGAAGTAGATACTTCTCAATAAACCTACTAAAGCTTGCACCTTTTACATGCTTGTCAAAAACGGAAGAATGTCTATCAGCCATTTTTTGCTTGCCCATCAATGGCGGAAGAATGCCTATCACTCATTCTTACTTGTTCTTCAATAAAGGAAGAATGTCTATTGGCAACAGAAGAATGTTCTTCCGTTATTTTTACTCGTCGATTAGCTGCGGAGGAATGTTCTTTCAGGTTTGAATAACCCCAACATTAAAGGGCTTTATCTCTGCATTGTGATTCGCCATCTCAATACCCATGCTTACCCATTTTCTTGTATCCAGCGGGTCAATGATGGCATCCACCCAGAGCCTTGCAGCAGCGTAGTAGGGGTCCGTAGTTTCGTTGTAGTGATCGGTTATTTTTTTCAGCAGTTCATTTTCTTTTTCCGGGGTAATTTCTTCGCCTTTGCTTTTTAATCCTGCCACCTGTATCTGCAATAAAGTTTTTGCAGCCTGAGCGCCGCCCATCACAGCAATTTTTGCCGAAGGCCAGGCAACGATCAGCCTAGGGTCATAAGCCTTTCCGCACATGGCGTAGTTTCCTGCGCCGTAGCTGTTGCCAATTATGACAGTGAATTTTGGTACAACGGAATTTGCAACGGCATTCACCAGTTTTGCGCCGTCTTTTATAATACCCGCATGTTCGCTTTTGCTTCCCACCATGAAGCCGGTTACATCTTGCAAAAACAACAGTGGAATTTTTTTCTGATTGCAGTTCATGATAAACCTTGCTGCTTTATCAGCGCTGTCGTTATAAATCACCCCACCGATTTGTAATTCTTTTTTTGCATTCTTCACCACTTTGCGCTGATTGGCCACAATGCCTACAGCCCAGCCGTCAATTCTTGCAGTTCCGCAGATAATGGTTTTGCCGTAAGTGGGTTTGTATTCATCTAACTCTGAGTTATCAATCAAACGATTGATGACCTCATGCATATCATACTGTTTGGTGGCATCTTGAGGCATGATGCCGAAAATTTCTTCTTCATTCAATTTTGGCGCAGCGGGTTTTATCCTGTCAAATCCTGCTTTCTCATACTCGCCGATTTTTGATATCGTTTTTTTGATGTGCTCAATACAATCTTCATCATTCTCTGCAGCATAGTCGCAGATACCGGAAATTTCAGTACTGGTTATAGCCCCGCCCAGCGTTTCGGCATCCATGTCTTCTCCAATGGCCGCTTTTACTAAATAAGGGCCTGCAAGGAAAATACTGCCTGTGTTTTTTACGATGTAGGCTTCATCACTCATAATGGGGAGATAAGCGCCACCGGCAACACAACTGCCCATAATGGCTGCTATCTGTGTGATACCCATCGAACTCATAATGGCATTGTTCCTGAAAATCCGTCCGAAGTTTTCTTTGTCGGGAAAAATTTCATCCTGCATGGGCAGGTAAACCCCTGCGCTGTCCACTAAATAAATAATGGGTAATTTATTTTCAATGGAAATTTCCTGAGCCCGCAAGTTTTTCTTTCCTGTAATAGGGAACCAAGCCCCGGCTTTTACAGTGGCATCATTTGCCACTACTATACATTGCCTGCCTGCTACATACCCGATTTTTACTACAACGCCGCCGCTGGGGCAGCCGCCATGTTCCTGGTACATTTCAT
>JBJXHH010000142.1:0-5387 GCA_046160675.1 Chitinophagales bacterium | reverse complement strand
AGGGAAATCTGCAGACCCACTAACCCAAAATGCAATATATGCGTCATGCATCCTTACTGCGCATTTTATAAAGCAAAAAGTAAGAATGACCTACCGCTTTGAGTAGATCATTCTCTATATACCGCATGCACTTCAATTAATATCTACTAACTCAATAAAAGCAGTGGTTCCGTCTTTTTCAATTTTTATATACCCTACACCTGGTGCATAATATTTTGTTTCACTCACACCCGGTTCTAGTGGGGTGTATTCTGTTGTTTTCAGGCAACCTGTAAAACTTCCATAGGAGACGGTTATTGATACACCCAACTCAAGATCCTGCGCCATGTCTTCTGCCTCGCAGGGAAAGTATTCTTGCCTGTACACATTACCCGGAAATGGATTTGCAGGCATACGAACCCCAGGATATGCTCCGTCTGAACCAGCCTCCCAACTACCTTCAGTACTCACAAGCACACCATTTTCATAATCTTCTACATCTTCCCCAAAATACCAGACATTGCCAGTTTTATCTTGTGCAAACCAGTCGTCAGTATCTTCCACTAGTTCACCGTTTACAAATACTTTATCATTCACTATCATGCAGGTAACTCCCATAATAAGTTTTGTGTCTGAGGTAAATGACAACTCCACCCTCTCAGCATCTCCCTCATCGTTTACACCTTCATATATGAGCGTTACACCGGGTGTAAGTGGAAAGAAAGGGTTTGGGGCTATGTTGAAGTCTGTGATAAAATTATCCGGGTCGATCACGGGTTTATAACTTTCATCTGTTATGCATGCATCTTCATCCTCTTCATCGGAGTTTTCGTTTTCTTTATTACATGCTGAAGTAAAAAAAACAGCAAGGATGATGTTGAAAAGGATCGTTTTTTTCATAGATCTTAATGTTTTGTTTTGAATTATTTTTATGCTCAGATTTTATGTTTCAAAGTAAAGCACCAATTCTGTAGGAATGTTGTAGAACAAAAAACTGAAATAAAGTATTAGTACATGCCTGTAAAATTTACTGCAGTGATAAAAAAATTTGATAAGCAGGGCGAAAAAACCGGCTGGAGTTATATTGATATCTCTTCAATTATAGCTAACCGACTAAAGCAAGGGGTAAAAACTTCTTTTCGGGTGAAAGGCAAAATTGACAAACACCCCGTTGAACAACTTGCTTTACTTCCAATGGGCAATGGAGATTTTATTATTCCCTTAAATGCAACTATGCGAAAAGCTTTGGGTAAGCGGGCGGGATATATGGTTGAACTACAGTTAAGTTATGATGCTTCAGATTTTCGTTTCAATACAGACTTTATAGAATGTCTCTCAAACGAACCAAAAGCAAAAGTATTTTATAAAACTTTAACCGGCAGCCATCAAAAATATTTTTCGAAATGGATTGACAGTGCAAAAACCGACCACACAAAAGCGAAACGAATAGCGATGGCTATAAAGGCATTATCCGTAAAAATGGGATACCCCGAAATGATAAGAGCAAATGTGAAATCCCGCAAAGAATTGTAAACAACTAATAATTATACCTTATCGTCTGTCACTTATAATCAGCCAACCTTGAAAAATTTTTTTTTTGTTAGTTACAAGTTGGATTCAAACCGAGATAAGAAAAAACGAAATTTTAAAATTATTTATAACATCATGAAAAAATCAATTTCTTTTTTCATCATTTTTCAAGTAACAGCAAAAATGGTGTTTTCTCAATTCGTTCAATACCCTGAGTTTACAACTATAAGCTTTGAGGGTATTACAAAAAAACTGAGTGATGCCCCAGATGCAGGATTCACTCTGCGGGGCATGCTGAAAACAAAACAACAAGAGGATGATGAGAAAGAAAGAAACCAGGCAAATGTGATTCCCACAAAAGTGAATACTACAGATAACGCATTACAGAAAACATACACATCATCAACAGAAATATCTGTACTCTCCAATTGGAATGGTTTAAAGTCAAAATATCTCCGATCAGATAATAATTTAGCAGTAGGTCCCAACCATGTTGTGCAGATGATTAACAGTAACTCATTCAGTTCACTTATCAGGGTTTGGAATAAAGAAGGCGACTTGTTAATTGATAGAAAGTATTTTTTTGATCTTACAGGCGAACTTGACTATGGAGATCCGAATATTATTTATGACCAGCAGGCTGACAGGTTTGTGATTTCTTTTCTTTATTCAGGGATGGCAAACAAACTTATTTTGTGCGCCTCACAAACTGCAGATCCTACAGGTGCATGGTATTACTATATCATTAATACTCCTTACGGTTTTCCAGATTATGAAAAACTTGCAGTTTGGGGAGATTCTTATATTATTACCACCGCTGCAGGCAAACCCGCAATATATGCTATTAACAGAGCTGAGGTGTTAGCCGGAACTGTTTCCCTACCTGTGTTAAATTTCAAACCCTACAGAATTCCAAATATAGGATGGCAAGGATGCTCACCTGTAAATCAAACCGGTGCATTCGATGTGCCCGCAGATGAACCTGCAATAGTTGCAAGAGTGATTGATGACGCTTGGTTTGCTCCTTCCCCTTCTGAAGATAGACTGGAATTATTTGAACTGCATATTAATTGGGATGATCCAGAATCTTCATTTATGAGTGAGCCTATTGAATTGCCGATCGAAAATTATAACAGTGATTTATGTGGTTTCAATTCTAATAGTTGTCTTGATCAAAAAGGAAGTTCCATAAAACTTTGGCCTGTAAGTAATTTTATAACTGACAAAGCACAGTATAGAAATTTTGACGATTATCAAAGTATTGTATGCTCACATGTATGTAACGCTGACGGCTCAGGTACAGCAGGAGTAAGATGGTATGAACTGCGGAAAGAAACAGGTGGAAGCTGGTATATTCACCAGCAAAGCACATATCAACCCACGGGAGATCATCGTTGGATAAGCAGTGTAACTATAAATGATGCAGGAAGCATTGCTTTGGGTTATAACATTTCAAGCAATGAAATTTACCCGGGCATGCGAATTACAGGAAGAACTGTTTGTGATGAACTGAATATGATGGCTGAAGAAGTATCTGCAAAAGAAGGAACTTCACACAACTTTACTTTGAATTACGGCGATTACAACGGCATAGTAACAGATCCTGTAGACGGTACATTTTGGTTTACAGGGCAGTTCAATTCTTCGCCACACTGGTCAACGAATGTCGTGCATTTTTCCATAGAAGCATGTGAAGAAGAAAAACAAAATATACAAGTAGAAAATATAAATGTATTTTCACTCTCCCCTGTTCCGGCTAATAATAACTTCAACATTTCATACTCAGGGCGATATGAAGAAGATGTTATTATATTGATATTTGATATAAACGGCCAGCTTGTAAAAAAAGACTATTTATTTTTCTCCCCTTTGCAAACCAGCTATTATATCGATTGCACTTCTTTTCCTGCAGGGAACTACATTGTACAATGCTTTACTGATAAAGGTACGCAACACTTGGATCTTATAGTTCAACATTAGAAATTCATTTTCAGCGAATTGCAAATTATCTACTCGTTGAATAGTTTCTCATTTCGACGTTACTAAATCTCACATTAGGGTGTGAAGAATCCTGTTGGAAAAAAATCTTTTGGTTTTATTTGATTTTTGAAAACAATCCCACTACTTTCGGGTCATTAATAACTAAAAACTTTACAATTATGATGAAAAAAATCTACGTTGCGCTAATTGCTGTATCAGTACTGCATTTAGCAACCGTGAATCTTAACGCACAAACTAACACATTCCCTTCTACAGGGTCTGCAGGTATTGGTACTTTAGCGCCTAATGCTTCTTCACTTCTAGAAGTGGTGTCTACCACTAAAGGTATACTCATTCCAAGAATGACAGCTACGCAAAAAACTGCTATTGTTTCTCCTGCTACGGGTCTGCTAATTTATCAAACTAACTCTCAACCCGGTTTCTATTATTATAATGGAACAGCTTGGGTAGCAGTTACCACTCCATCAGGAGCTAACAAGAGTTTATCAAACCTTTCAAGCCCAACATCTGTGAACCAAACATTATTGCCAAGTGGTGATAAACTCAGAGATCTTGGTACAAAAACAGCAAGATGGGACGAATTGTATTCTGCAAACGTAGTTGCAACCGATAACGATGCTGGCCCAACACCAATCGGTTCTTTTATAAACACAAGAGTGGATACACTTATTGATCCTATTGCTTTACAAGCATATGCTGACACTACGGCTTTTGATCCATCAACATCTCTTGCACCTTGGGGTATCGGCGTTGACGCTTCAGGTGGCTTCGTTGGAACAAGTTCAATTGGCTGGGGAATAGGTGGTTTCGGCTCTTACAACGTTGGTGACATCGCTGTGTACGGAACTCCATTTGATACAACTTTCCTTGCTGGATGGGGTGGTTATTTTGACGGCCATGTAGTAGCTATTGACTACTGGATATTCTCTGACCGCAAATTCAAGTCAAACATCAAGTCAATGGAAAAACAATCTACCCTTGATAAGTTGATGCAACTTAATCCTGCTACTTATAACTACAAATCAGGCAACGGTTATCATTTTGACAAAAACCTGCATTTTGGTTTGATAGCTGACGAAGTAGAACAAGTGATTCCTGAAATTGTAAGAGAAAGCAAATCTGCAATTAAAAGAGATCCAAAAACCGGTGCCAGAACAGGTGGTGGAGAAACTTTCAAATCAGTAAACTATACTGCTTTGGTTCCTATGCTTTTAGCTGCTATGCAGGAACAACAAGTTGAAATTGAAGCAAAAGATGCTGCAATTGCTGAACTTACTGACAGGATAGAAAGACTGGAAGCTGCATTTGCTGATGCTACACCTGATGCAAGAAGCGGAGCAGGTAGCAACTTTGCTAACCTTGCTTCTTTAGATCAAAACACTCCTAATCCTTTCAAGGAAAAAACTGTTATCAGCTATAACCTTCCTGAAACTTCTGTGAATGCTTATATCAAAGTATTCTCACTCAGCGGAGAAGAACTGAAATCAGTTGCTTTACCAGGTAAAGGAAAAGGTTCTGTAGAGATCAGTGGTGGAAGTTTTGCTGCCGGAACTTATACTTATCAGTTAGTAGTTGATGGCAAATCAATTGATACTAAAATCATGGTGATTACCAAGTAATTACATCTGTTTTTTATAAAAAAGGCAACCGCATAGGTTGCCTTTTTTTATGCAAGTTATTTTCATTTCCCCCCAAAACATTTTATACCTTTAAGTAAAATTCCTGATGCTGCAGAAGAACCACCTATTTACCCCCCCCCCCGCTGCACAAAGCCCGGCAGGAGAAGCCGCCGTAGGGTTTGATTTTACTCTTGTCAAATCAACTAATTAATTCAATTCCAAAACCAAACATTTTGAAACAACATATACTTATTTATT
>JBJXHH010000141.1:0-7340 GCA_046160675.1 Chitinophagales bacterium | reverse complement strand
TGCATCACATCATACCTGGTTATGATATAAGTTTTATCTACTTTGAAATCTCTTACAAGCAAGGCCGGATTATCTGCAGTTATCATTTTACTCAACGAATCAACTGGTGTGGAAATATCAGCAAAAGGAAAAGCAGGCTTCATAATTTCGCCCACTTTTGCATGCTTTATTTCCGGGTTTTTTACTACTGCATTATATAACACATTTTCATTTAGTGAACCAACTATTCTTTTCTGATCAGTAACAGGTAGTTGGGAGAAATCATGTTGCATCATCAACTGCAATGCTTGTGCAACGGTTGTGTTTATATCCACCGAGATCAAGTCGCCTTTTTGGTTTGAAGAAATGAGATCTTTTGCAGTTAACCCGCTTTTATCAAAATATCCCATTTTTATCATCCATTCAGGATTGAACATTTTACCAAGGTACCTCGTACCATGATCCACAAATATGACAACAACAACGTCTTCTGGTTTAAAATGATGCGCAAGTTGCAGCAAACCCTGAAGTGCCGAACCGCTTGAATTACCAACCCAAATTCCCTCTTCCTTTACGATCCTTCCAGTCATAATTGCTGCATCTTTATCCGTTACTTTTTCAAATGCATCTATTATACTCATGTCAACATTCTGCGGCAGAAAATCTTCCCCTATTCCTTCCGTTACGTATGGGTAAATTTCATTTTTATCAAAAATGCCCGTCTCTTTATACTTTTTAAAAACACTTCCATAAGTATCAATTCCCCAAACTTTTATTGCAGGATTTTTTTCTTTCAGGAATTTTCCTGTCCCGCAAATGGTTCCGCCTGTTCCAACACCAGCAACAAAGTGAGTGATCTTGCCATCCGTTTGCTCCCAGATCTCAGGGCCAGTGGTTTCATAATGTGCAACACTGTTGCTTGGGTTATCATATTGGTTTGGTTTCCAGGAGTTTGGTACTTCATTGATTAACCTTGAAGAGACTGAATAATAACTTCTAGGATCTTCAGGGTCAACATCCGTTGGGCAAACAATTACATCAGCACCGAATGCTTTCAATGCATTCACTTTTTCTATACTTTGTTTATCCGTCGTAGTAAAAATGCATTTATAGCCTTTGATGATAGCTGCTATTGCCAGCCCCATGCCTGTATTTCCTGAAGTTCCTTCTATGATCGTCCCTCCCGGTTTTAACCTTCCGTCTTTTTCCGCATCTTCTATCATTTTAAGCGCCATGCGGTCTTTAATAGAATTCCCGGGATTGAATGTTTCTACTTTTGCAAGAATTGTTGCAGGGATATCTTTTACAATATTATTGAGTTGAATTAAAGGAGTGTTTCCTATCGCTTCCAGAATATTTTTCTTCCACATGAGCGCAAAGATAAAAAAACAAAAAACCCGCAATGAATGCGGGTTTCATACTTGAACCTAATTTATGAAACAAACCAACTTATTTCTGTGATGTTGAAGTATTTTTTTCATTAAAAAAAGTTGCTTCAACAACAAACCTATTGTCCAGTACATTTAGTTTCTGTGCAGCGCCGGCGCTAAGTTTAACCATCACTTTTCCCTTTACCTCATCCTCACTGAGCGTCCCTATCACTTTTGCATAAATAGTTCTGTTATTCATCAGGTTCCGGATTTTTATAACAGAACCTATCGGGGCTGTATTATGCAGTGCATAAAACCTTTCGTTTGTGGTACTTAAATCGTTGCTTCCATCAATCCAGGTGGCAACACCCTTCTCTGAACTGCTTGTCAGGTCAGTTCGGTATGTATATTCTGCAAAAGTTGTCGAAAAGGGTTTATTCTTATCAGTTACAGGTAACGTTGAGGATTGAATATCCCTTGTTTCTGATTCTGTCTCAACGGGGTTTGTAGCATTTTCTTTTTCGGTAATTACAGTTTTTTCTTGACTATTTTCATTTTTTGTTTCCTCTACAATACCCTCTTGTTTTTCTTCAGGGGCAAGCACGGGTTCGTTTGCCACAATTTCCGGTTCAACAATTTTATCAGGAGTTTCCGTTACTGGGTTAAATTCAGTTTCGGTTTCTTTTACAAAAGTTATTGCAGGTGCATGAATTTTCTGCCCGGGTTGTAAATTGTAATTTGTTAACTCGGGGTTCAATTCCATCAATTGCTCAAACGAAATTGAATACTTTCTTGCAATACTGTACAGGGTCTCTCCACCTGTGACAGTATGCAAGATAGTAGTTGTTCTCTCCGAAGAAGGGGATGTAGCTGCTGCATAAGTCTGATATCTTGACGGTACCAATATGATTTGACCGGCTTTCACTTTATTCATATCAAGGCCGGGGTTAGCTGAAACAATTGTTGCATAAGAAACATCATATTTTCTTGCAACAGCATATACTGTTTCACCACTGCTCACTTTATAAACAATATATGAATTTCCATTCTGCTGCTTTGCGCCTACTGAATCTCCTTCAGTATAATGCGTTGAAGCACTCATGACACTCAACGCCCAAATGAGAAGCAGTAATATAAAGCAGATTCTTTTTATGTTTTTATTGTGCAATGTAATTTGCATAGAAATAACCCTTAATTTTGAACCAACACGAAACTGATGTTGTTGGCTTAATTCATTGAATTGCAAATATATTAGCACAAGTTATGTTTAGTATTTTCACAAGCAGGATGTTATGCACTGCCATTTTTCTAAGTTCATTATTTTGGACAATAACGCAAACCTATGCGCAGGATATTGTGAAGAATGAAAAAAAAATTTATGCCTTTGATATCCATCAGGATATTATGCCGAGTGCATGGCGAACAGTGAAGCGAGCTGTTGAGGAAGCAGAAGCGCAAAATGTTGATGCAATTTTCATCAGCATGGATACTTACGGGGGCTTGCTTGATGCTGCTGACAGCATACGCACAAAACTTTTAGAAACAAAGATTCCCGTCATCGTTCATATCACAAATAACGCTGCAAGTGCAGGCGCATTAATTTCTATAGCATGCGATAGTATTTACATGTCGCCCTATGCAAAAATCGGTGCAGCAAGTGTTGTAGATCAAAGTGGTCAAGTAGTGGCTGATAAATATCAGAGTTATATGCGGGGCATGATGCGAGCAACTGCGGAAGCCACCGGCAGAAATCCGGATTATGCTGAGGCAATGGTGGGTGCAATCAAAACTATTCCGGGTATTATAGATTCAGGAAAAGTTTTAACTTTTACAACTAAAGAAGCTATTGCAAATGGTTTTTGTAATGCTGAAGTAAATAGTGAACAGGAAGCTCTTGCAAAAGCCGGTTACCCAAATGCTGAAATTATCCGGCACAAAAAAACATTTATAGATGCACTCATGGGGTTTTTTATGAACCCTATCGTACATGGGTTATGCCTCACATTTATTTTCCTGGGTTTATATTTTGAATTGCAAACACCAGGTATCGGTTTTCCTCTCATCATTGCCATACTTGCAGCATTATTTTACTTTGCACCATTATACTTAGACGGGCTTGCTGAGAATTGGGAAATATTATTATTTATAATAGGTATAGGGCTCATTGTTTTGGAAATATTCGTCGTCCCGGGTTTTGGAGTCACAGGTATTGCAGGTCTCACACTTGTTTTTATTGCTGCTATCTTAAGTATGATTGGGAATGTAGGTTTCAACTTTGAATTAACAGGCGGGAGTGAAATGATACAGGCTACGGCAGTGGTGCTTGGTTCTTTTGTTCTAACTATTGCAATAGTGCTTGCATTTATGAAGCAATTTTTGCGTTCGCCTTTTTTCCGCAAAATAACATTACAAACTGAAATGCGAACAGATGAAAACTATACTACAACAATTTTTAATGATATACCCTCCCTTCTTGGTAAGGAAGGAATTGCTGAAACAGACTTACGTCCTTCAGGAAAAATCTTCATAGAAAATGAGTATTACGAAGGTCAGACAAACGGGGAATATGTTTTGAAAGGAAAAAAGATAAAAGTAATAGAAGTGAAAAATATGTACCTGATCGTTAAAGAAATTGTGTAGGTATGAATATTCTCGGCATTATACCTGCCAGGTATAACTCATCAAGGTTTCCCGGTAAACCGCTTGCTGAAATTAAAGGCAAGAGTATGATTCACAGAGTATATGAACAGGCAAAGCAGGTTTCAGCATTTACAAAGATCATTGTAGCTACGGATGATCTGCGCATCCTTGAACATGTTGAATTTTTCGGCGGAAACGTATTGATGACTGCTACAACGCATCAATCCGGTACAGATCGCTGCGGCGAAGTGATAACAACTTTGCCGGGTGAGTATGACATAGTAGTTAATATCCAGGGTGATGAACCTTTTATTCAACCCTCTCAACTGCAAAAATTGATTGATATCTTCCATGATGATAAAGTTACAATTGCTACACTTGCAAAAAAGATCACTGATGCAAAACAAATAGCTGACCCCAACATTGTAAAGGTTGTGTTCTCATCAAACCATGATGTTTTGTATTTTTCCCGTAGCATCATTCCCGGAAATAAAACCGGAATACAGGATATAAAAACTGATTATTTTAAACATCTCGGAATTTACGCTTACAGAACTGAAGTGCTGGAATGTATTGTGAAACTAAAACAAACACCTCTTGAGGTTGCCGAATCGCTGGAACAACTGCGTTGGCTTGAAAATGGTTTTTCTATCCGCATTGTTGAAACTGAAATTGAAAGTATCAGCATTGATACTCCTGCTGATCTCGAAAAACTGATATCCTGAAATATTTTTATCTTCATAAAAAAATTTTATGCTGCGTTTCTTATTCAGAACCATATCCCTACTGATTGTTGCTGGCGTTTTATTTTTCGGTGGATTGATCTTATACGGAACAATATCTGATTTTCAACCGAAGCCTGAATCCTACTCTCCTGTAGAGATCCTTGCAGGTGGTTCACCTTCTGAAGAGATGGACAGTTTATTAAATATTTTTAACTGGAACATTGGTTACGGCGGGCTGGGGAAAGAAATGGATTTTTTTTATGATGGGGGGGAAACCGTTCGGGCGCCGAGAGAAAACTGGAACAGTTATTTTGAAGGAATAAAAAAAACAATCCTGCAGCATGATTCAATTGATTTTTACCTTATACAGGAAATTGATGTACTCTCTAAAAGAAGTTATGAGGTAAATGTATATGATTCTTTATATGGTTCACTGAACAATTATTCGGCTTCCTTCGGTTTGAACTACAATGTAAAGTATGTTCCGCTGCCTATCACTAACGGGCTGGGGAAAGTATACAGCGGCGTTGCAACGTATTCGAAATATACACCTGCTTCTTCAAAACGTTTTCAATACCCGGGGAAATTTCCCTGGCCTACAAGAATATTTTTCCTCGACAGGTGTTTTCTTGCACAGCGTTATCCAATGGAAAACGGCAAAGAACTAACGATCATAAATACACATAATTCTGCTTATGATGAAACAGGAAAAATAAAAGACGGCGAAATGAGTTTTCTGAAAGAATACATGCTGAAAGCTTATGAAGCCGGAAATTATGTGATCATCGGTGGCGATTTTAATCAGTGTCCTCCAGGTTTTGATACAAAAAAATTCATGGTAGATGATTATGCTGCATTTATCCCTCCCGCACTTGAAAAAGGCTGGTTGCCAGAAGGATGGCACTTTTGTTATGATGAAACGGTGCCCACAAACCGTCATCTTGATACGCCATTGAATGAAAACACTTTCAAAACAGTGATTGACTATTACCTTATTTCACCGAATGTTGAGTTGCTTTCAGTAAAAACTCTTGATCTTGGATTTGCTCACAGCGATCATCAACCTGTAGTGATGCAAGTGAAACTGAAATGAAATACATTCTTGCTATTGACCAGGGAACAACCTCATCAAGAACAATTCTTTTTGATGAAGAACTGAATGAAGTAACAAAATCACAAAAGGAATTCACTCAAATATTTCCGCAACCGGGATGGGTAGAACATAATGCCGAGGAAATCTGGGAAACACAACTCTTCACTATTCTTGATGTTATCAAAAAATCTAGGATTTTGCTGCAAGATATTGCAGCAATTGGCATAACAAACCAGCGGGAGACTGTTGTAGCATGGGATAAAACAACGGGCAAACCTGTGTACAATGCTATTGTGTGGCAAGATAGAAGAACGGCAAACATTTGCGAAGAGCTCAAACAAAAAAACCTAGAAACGTACATTCGGGAAAATACAGGACTTGTAGTTGATGCGTATTTTTCAGGAACCAAAATTCAATGGATATTAGAAAACATCCCTGAAGCAAAAAAACTTGCCGGGAATAATAAACTTCTGTGCGGAACCATAGATACCTGGCTCACATGGAAGCTCACAAACGGAAAAGCGCATGCAACTGATTACAGTAATGTTTCAAGAACGATGTTGTACAACATAAAAAATTTATGTTGGGATGAAACCATGCTGAAAGAATTAAATATACCCCAACATATTTTACCTGAAGTAAAAAACTCTGCAGGTTTTTTTGGAAATGGTGTGATTGATGGTGTTGAAATTCCAATCTGCGGAATTGCAGGCGATCAGCAGGCAGCCTTGTTCGGGCAAACATGTTTTTCTGTTGGCGATGCAAAAAATACCTACGGCACGGGTTGTTTTATGCTCATGAATGTAGGAGAAAAATTTCTTACCTCTCATTCAAAACTCCTCACAACTATTGGCTGGGGAATTGACAACAAAATAGAATATGCCTTGGAAGGTTCTGTTTTTATAGCAGGCGCAGTCATTCAGTGGCTGAGAGATCAGTTGCAAATTATTTCAAACAGTGATGAAACAGAAAAAATTGCCGCAGCATTAAAAGATAATGGCGGCGTCTATTTTGTTCCGGCATTCACAGGCCTTGGTGCCCCGCACTGGAACATGTATGCTACGGGAACGCTAACAGGTATGACGAGGGGAACAACAAAACAGCATATAGTTCGGGCAGCTTTAGAAAGCATAGCCTATCAAACAAAGGATGTGTTTGAAGCGATGCAAAAAGATGCCGGAATAGATTTACAGCAACTAAAAGTTGATGGTGGCGCAAGCAGCAATAACTGGCTCATGCAGTTTCAGTCAGATGTTTTACAAACAAAAGTTATACGCCCCGATTACTTAGAAAGTACAGCACTAGGAGCTGCAATGCTGGCGGGCATTGGTGAAGGGATATTCACAAAAGAAAGCCTGCTGCAAAATAAATCATCAAAAACATTTTCCTCCTCCATGCAAAAACAGGATGCAGAAAAATTATATGCAGGATGGAATGAAGCTGTGAAGAAAACTATATGCTAGCGAACACATCATCCATCACTCAATATCACCTACCTTTGCCCGTCATAAACAAGTATGGCAGAACGCAAGA
>JBJXHH010000140.1:0-4447 GCA_046160675.1 Chitinophagales bacterium | reverse complement strand
TTTAAAACTTCTGCAACTAAAACACCATGCGGAATACCAGCTGTTGCTACACCTGCAATGGTATCAACATGAGCATAGTTTTGCGTAATGCAATCAGCAAGATTATTTTTGATGAAAGTACGGACAGCGGGAAAAGAAAGCGTAAGCCTGTTATCACAATAAATAGGAGATTTCCATCCGGAAGCCCATGTAAAAGGTTTTTCGGGATTAAGTTTTACAGCTTGAATTTCTAGGAGAAGTCCGGCAAATTTTTTAGCAACCGCAGCATTAAAAAGCATGGCTCAAAGCTATAAAATATTTATGAATGAAATTCCGGTGGTGATACTGGAAGGAAATACCCGTGAAGGAATATTTTCTGATGAAACAAATCCCGTTTTTTTCTTTTCAGAAAAAACGGAAATTCAAAAAGCATTCTTATATGTTGAAGCAGGCAATCATTTACAAAGCCTGACGATAATATGTGAAGATGCAAAAGATGTGAAGAAATATTTGTTTGGTGAATATAAAAATATTATTGCAGCAGGCGGTTGTATTTTCAATGAAAAAAAAGAAATGCTTATGATCCTCAGGCATGGAGTGTGGGACCTGCCTAAGGGAAAAATTGAAAAGGGGGAAAGTAAAAGAAAAGCTGCCAAGCGGGAGGTAATGGAAGAGGTTGGACTCCACAAGGTTAAGATCCTTAAAAGATTAATGAAAACGTACCATACATATGTTGCAGCGGAGAATCAGAAAGTTTTAAAAACAACATACTGGTATTTAATGCGCACTAAGGACTTAGTGCTTACCCCACAAACCGAAGAAGGAATTGAATCTGCAAATTGGTTTAACAGTGAACAATTGAACGAAAAACTTAAAAATGCCTACGGGAGCATACGCAATGTTTCAGATGCCGCCCTTCTTACGATGCATCTCTTGTAACACATGCCGGTACAAGATGGCTGAACTTGCCTTTGTATTTAATAAGTTCTCTGACAATTGTTGAATTGATATGCGAATAAACTGGCACAGTTATAACAAAAACCGTCTCAATGGTTTCTTCCACTGATTTATTTAAAGCAGCGATTGTTTTTTCATATTCAAAGTCTGTACTGTTTCGCAGCCCTCTTAGAATGTAGTTTACGTTTTTTTGTTTGCAGAACTCAACTGTCAGTCCTTCGTAACTTGCTATCTCAATTTTTTCATTTCCTGCAAAAATCTCTTTCAACCAGTTCATGCGCATTTCAAGCGAAAAATAACTTTGCTTCATAGCATTATGCCCGATGGCAATGATGATCTTATCAAACAGGTCAATGCTTCGATTGATAATATCTACATGTCCGATTGTGATGGGATCAAAAGAACCTGGAAAAAGGGCGGTTTTAGTCATGATCTTTTTTAAGATTCTCAAAAATACTGAAAATCGTACTTCCATAATTTCTCGTTCTCACAAAATTAGGATGCGATTCAAAGTTATGATGGGGGTTATGTTCCAGAATGAACCAGCCTTTATCTGCTAACAAATTCAATTCAAAAATTTCATTGGGTATTTCCGCTAAAGATGTCAATGCGTAGGGTGGCCCTGCAAAAATAATGTTGAATTGCTGCTTTGTGCTGCGCATATATTGAAACACATCCATCTGCATCACAATCGCATGTATCCCAAGATCAGCTACGGTTTTTTTTATGAAAGCGGCACTGCGCCCGTCTGCTTCTACACACACTATTTCTTCACATCCCCTTGATGCCATCTCATAACTCAGGCTCCCTGTTCCAGAGAACAAGTCAAGAAAAGAAATTGTACTGAGATCAAATGTGTTTTCCAGAATATTGAATAACCCTTCCTTTGCAAAGTCAGTAGTAGGCCTCGCAGAAATATTTGCGGGAGGATGAAAACGCCTCCCTTTGAATCTTCCGGCAACTATGCGCATAGATGTAAACTCATCAAGGTAGTATAATAATGAACAGGAAGTGATTGAAGTTCTTCAGGAACTGTGAAATGTTCCAACGCAGGAACAAATGAAATGCCTGAGAAAAATTTATACAATTCTGTATATAACTCTGACTCAATTGTAATAAATCCGCTAAGTTTCAATTCGCAGAGAGTTCTGTCAACATCCAGCTGATCACACACCAGAAGGACATAGTATAAAAAGTCTTCTTTGTTTTTATACTGAAATTGATTCAGATAAAGCAATTTTTTTTCCTGCATGTATAAAAGATGGATAACATCCTGATGAACATCTATAATCAATTGAGAATTAGCAAAGTCCTCATTATTCTGAGCGGCATATTCAAGAAGTGATGAAGTGAGATGAAAAAATTTAGCTCCGGGAAAAGCATGTTGCAGGTAAGCTTTTAAACCGGAATTACATGAAAAAATGTTTTTCAGGAAAAATGCATGAATGGAGTTTACATCAATATTTTCATTCATAGAAACATGCGCAGAATGATTTAGGTATTTTTCCTTATAAACTTCATCAAATATTGTTTTTGGAACCAATGTAAAGGCTTGGAATGTAAGGCTGATTTTTGTTTCTTTAAAAAGGAGGTGGAGCAAGTCTTCTTTGTTTATGATGCTTTTAAGTTGTTCTGTAAAAGCAGTTCCTTTCAACTGATTATTAAAACTCATGCGTTTTAATGCATGTATTTTTCCGTTTTGTTTATCATAAATTAGAAAACTAAACTGCTGTGTATCTATCTCCAGCAATAAACTGCTGCTATGAGCAAAATCTTTATTAAAGTTTATATCAATGTATTGTTCCATTGCGGCGATAAAAATACTGCTTTACCGTTGAAACAGCAGAGAGAAAGTTAAACACAGGCATTACCTTTACCGGAATAATTTACAAGTTACATAAACAAATGAAGTTTTCCTTTTGTGGGATGTAGAAAGGTGCAGATTCAAATAACATATCGACAGATTATTTCACTTTCGCTACCATTGATGGCAACATCTCTGTTCAATAATGTCATCAACTTGATAGGCGTTGCTTTCATGGGCAGGGTAGGAGAAATTGAACTTGCAGCTATTGGTATAGCAGCCTTGATTTTTATAATCCTAACCATGGTGCCTTATGGATTTTCAGTAGGGTTTCAAATCATTATTGCAAGAAGGGCTGCGCAGAAAGAATATTTCCAAATTGGGAAAATATTTAATGATAACCTGCTGTTTATGTGTGCAGTTGGCGTTGTAATGTTTCTTTTCCTTTATTATCTGGCTCCCATTGTATTGGAACCTTTCTTTTCATCCGAAGGAATTTATAAAGCAGGTATGAGTTATTTGCATTACAGAAGTTTTGAAATATTTCTTGCCTGTTTTGCTTTTACACTTATTGCATTTTACACAAGTATTGGCGATAACAAAATTATTGGCATTAGCGCCTTGGTAATGTTAGTGGTAAACATTTTTTTTTGTTACAGTCTTGTATTCGGCAAAAATGGCTTCCCTCAAATGGGCATTGAAGGGGCAGGGCTCGCCTCTTTGATTTCAAGTTCCACTGCTTGTCTCATGAATCTCGGATACCTTGTTTTTTCAAAATACAGAAAACAGTTTAATCTGTTCCATTTTAATAAATTTGAATGGGCTACTGTACAAAGCGGGCTAAAACTCTCCGGACCTATAGTGATGCAGCATTTTCTATCTACAGGAACCTGGGCCATCTTCTTCCTGATGATAGAAAAGATGGGCATTGAAGCACTTGCAGCAAGTAATGTTGCAAAGGAAGTTTACATGATATTGGGAGTTACCACTTGGGGCTTCGCTAATGCTACTAACAGTTTAGTAAGTAATGTCCTCGGCCAGGGAAGACCTGATGAGGTTTTTGAATTAGTGAAAAAAGTAATTGTGATTAGTGTTGTTTTTTCGCTTTCCTTGTGTGCAGCAATTCTCATATTTCCTCAATCCTTCATTCAAATTTTTACCAACGATGCGAACATAATCCAACAGTCTGTTGGCCCGGTGCGTATCACAGGTATTTGTTTAGTGATGATGGCCGTAAGCAGCGTAGTATTCAGGGCTGTTACCGGTACTGGCGCCACAAGGTATTCCCTTCTGATGGAGTTTATCACACTGATTATCTACATGATTTACGTTGTGATTCTTATCCCGGTCTTAAATGTAAATCTTACCATTGCTTGGACTAGTGAATTTGTTTATTGGTTGGTGCTTGCCTGGCTTTGTTGGAGGTATTTGAAAAGTGGTAAGTGGAAACAATATAAGATTTGAAAACCCGAAAGGAGTTGTTTTATGTTATAAACCCTGAAAAACTGATTTTTTTTTCGTAACCCAAAATCCTTTGTTTGTCTAAAAATCTGGATTTTGAATATTTTGTCCTCCAATTTTGCATCGTCTGTAACTTTTGGAACGGTTTTTCCTCTTACTGGCACCGCTGTTAATTCTAGTTAATGAAAGCAGCGGTTTATTATTCAACCCTTATTTTTGAGCGATTAAAAAAAGTAAAAAAACTAA
>JBJXHH010000139.1:0-4477 GCA_046160675.1 Chitinophagales bacterium | reverse complement strand
GCATTAATGAGTTCTTCTTCCGAAATAGAATCGGGGTTGTCAAAATATTTTTCCAATAAAGCATCATCATACTCAGCAACGGCTTCCACCATCTTTTCCCTGTATTCTTTTACTTGCTCTATCATATCCTCAGGGATCGGAATCTCTTTGTATGTCATGCCCTGTGTTTCTTCATTCCAAACAATTGCTTTGTTCTGAATAAGATCAACAACGCCTTTAAAATGTTCTTCTTCTCCAATTGGAAGTACAAGCGGAACCGGGTTAGCTCCCAGAATCTTCTTCACCTGAGAAACTACTTCAAGAAAATCTGCACCTGCACGATCCATTTTGTTCACAAAACCAATGCGGGGAACCTTGTAACGGTTTGCCTGGCGCCATACTGTTTCTGATTGCGGTTCAACACCACCAACAGCACAGAACAATGCAACAACTCCATCTAACACCCGCAGTGAACGTTCTACTTCAACGGTGAAGTCCACATGCCCGGGAGTATCTATTATGTTTACTTTATATTCTTCTTTATTGTAATTCCATTGGGTAGTTGTAGCAGCGGATGTAATTGTAATACCCCTCTCTTTTTCCTGCTCCATCCAGTCCATAGTGGCGGCTCCATCATGCACCTCGCCTATCTTATGTGTTACACCTGTGTAAAATAGTATCCGCTCGGTAGTTGTAGTTTTACCTGCGTCAATATGCGCTGCAATTCCAATGTTTCTCGTGTATTTAAGATCTCTTGCCATGTACTGTAATCCTTCCTTTCTTTTCTTATGATTTAAAGTGGGCAAAAGCTTTGTTTGCTTCAGCCATTTTATGTACGTCTTCTTTCTTTTTTATTGTTGCTCCTTCACCTTTTGCTGCAGCAATTACTTCCTGGGCAAGTTTTTCTGCCATAGATTTTCCGCTGCGCTTACGGGTAAATGAGATAAGCCATTTCATGGAGAGGGAAATCTTGCGTTCAGCACGGATGTCTGTAGGTATTTGGAAGTTTGCACCCCCTATCCTACGGCTTTTCACCTCCACCTGAGGTGTGGCGTTTGTCAACGCTTTCTTCCACATTTCATAGCCGTTTTCATTGGTTTGCTTCTCAATCATATCCAGCGCATCATAAAAAATACCGAAGGTGGTACTTTTCTTTCCCTGCCACATCATCATGTTTACAAACTGCGTTACTACAGTGTCGTTGAACTTATGATCGGGTTTTAATATCCTCTTTTTTGGTTTCGATTTTCTCATTTCTGAATGGTATTGCGAGTTATCGTTTTATTTTTTTGCTGCTGCTGCCCCAGCTTTGGGTTTCTTTGTTCCGTATTTGCTGCGGCTTTTCTTCCGGTTGTTCACACCTGCCGTATCCAATGAGCCCCTAACTATATGATACCGAACACCTGGAAGGTCTTTCACCCTGCCACCCCTGATGAGAACAATGGAGTGTTCCTGCAGATTATGTCCCTCGCCTGGAATGTAGGCTATCACCTCGGTTTGATTCGTAAGGCGCACCTTAGCTACTTTTCGGAGGGCTGAATTTGGTTTTTTGGGGGTAGTGGTGTACACTTTGGTACAAACACCCCGTTTTTGCGGGCATGAATCGAGGGCACGGCTCTTAGATTTATAGAGAACCGCCTCCCTTCCTTTACGCACTAATTGCTGAATTGTAGGCATTTTTAAATGATCTTCTTCTTTTTTTGGGGCTGCAAAGATAGAGATTGAGGGCGGTAATTCACAAATAGATGTGCAAAATTCCCTTAGAGAAGTTTGCAGTCGAGGCACTATTTGTAAACGGTATCGGGGTTTACGCCCTTAATTTCGACCTGCGGCCTTGGTTTTACTGTGTTTTTTCAGTTGGGGGCAGCAAAGGTAAAGGTTTGGGGTTAAAATTCAAAGAAAGTAGGAAAAATGGGCAAAGGATTGATGTAACAGTAAAGATTTGGTCATAATGTAATGGCAAAAAAGGTGATGGCTGGGGTTTATAACGGGTTAAAAGTGAAAAACGCTAATTCAAATGGTTACACTGGAGTTAAAGCAATATTGAAAAAGTAATACACAAGGGCAAAAAATGAGTTCAGCTGAAAGAAATTCGATTTGAGTAGGTTGAAATCTTTAACCCCTTGATGAATGTTAAAAAAAGACTGCATAATAGTTTGTCCAAGAATAGATGCCAATTTCGCTGCAAGCTTGCAGCAGAATGAGAGGAAAAGAATTGAACTCTTTCCGATTTACTAGGTAAAAGTTTCATTCCTATAAATACTTATAACTTTAATTCTTCCTTTAAATATTCCGATTTAGGAAGTCAAACTGTCTTTCGTAAATATTAATTTAACTACCATTAAACTCTGTAGTCGCATTACAGTCAAAGCAAAAAAATATATACATGAAGTATTTCTTGTGCATCCTCTTGCCATTATCAATAACTATATGCCGGGCACAGAATCCTGGTGATTCTATATTTAATCAAAATCAAATTCTGAAAATAGAATTAAACTTTTCGCAAGTTTCGTTTTGGGATAGCCTGGTAGACAATTATATAACTGAAACATATATGCTGGCAGATGTTACAATAACAGATCTGCTTGGCATACATCAATATGATTCCATTGCAATAAGATTAAAAGGAAACTCCAGCTATGGGCATCCCGGTGAAAAGAAATCATTTAAAATTGATTTCAATGAATATGTTTCCGGTCAGGAATACGATGGTCTTAGAAAACTTAACTTCAATAATTGCTTTAAGGATCCCACATTTATGAGGGAGAAAATCATCTATGATATCTGCAGGTTTGATAGCATCAACGCACCAAGATGTAACTATGCAAATGTTTATATGAATGATGAATTCTGGGGATTCTATAATGTAGTGGAACAAGTGGATGATGAATTTTTAAAAACAAGATTTGATGATAAATCTGAAAACCTCTTTAAAGCAGTTGCTGCATTCGGAATGGGCGGGGGTGGGGGCGGAGGTGTAACTGAATCGGATCTTGCCTGGTACGGCGATTCACAAACAGATTATACTGAGCTTTATGAGTTAGAAAATAATGAAGATGAAAATGATTGGAGTGACCTGGTGGATCTGATTGATTTTATTAACAACACGGGTGATGATGTTTTCGCAAGCGAATTAAGTTTACATTTTAACACGGAACAATTAATGAAGAGTCTTGCGCTCTATAATTTATTTGCAAACCTGGATAGTTACATAAATTCTGCAAGGAACTATTTCATTTACAACAAGGATTCTTCCGGAGTTTGGGAGTGGATAAATTGGGACTATAACGAGGCATTTGGCTTATATTCAGGTGGCCCAAGTACAGGGGATCTGACTCAACTGGATATTTTCTATTCAAATTTTAATAGACCATTATTGGAAAGAATTTTAGAAATTCCGGAAACGAAAGAATTGTATGAGACATATTATTGTGAAATTAAATCTGCTTTTTTTACTTCAGAATTTATCAATACTATAACAAGCGAATTATATACACTTATTCAACCTTCTGTTTATAACGATTATAATAAAATGTATTCAAATGAAGACTTTGAAACAAATATCGAAGAAGACCTTCCTGGTGTAATGGGCGGAACAACCTATGGCTTAAAATCTTTTGTAAACGAAAGGAACAGCTATCTTGATGATGTTTTGTCTTGCAGTACAAGCACTACATCAGAGAATACGACTTCTGAAATCCTTGTTTTCCCAAACCCAGCTGATCACTTTATAAATATTCGATATGATCAAACTTTACATTCACAGGCAAATATTCAACTCTTTGATATTTCCGGAAATACTATTTATAATGCGAATACAAATGAAGCAATAAATGATTTCGTAACTTTTGAAACGCAAAATATGCCTTCTGGAATTTACTTTTTAACGATTACAACTTCGACTACCATACTTACAAAAAAAGTGATAATATATCACACTAATACGCAATAGTTAAAAGGCAATAATACATTTCTCTGTTGCCAGTTTTCATTAGACTGCCAAACGCAATCACTTTCTAAACTTACAAAAAAGAAAAACGTTAAGCGTAGATTAGAAATCTACGCCTAAGTTAGCTTTGTAGTTTTTAACTCCAGCCCCAGCTCTCAATCTTTTCTTATAAACTTCATTGAACTGCTAAAACCGTAACCCTGAACTTGAACCAGGTAAATTCCCGCAGGTAAATACTTCGTATCCAATTTTATTTTATTCACTCCTCTATTCATCTCATACTCACCGGAACTTACTGTTTTCCCGGATATATCTTTGATACGCATGTTCAGTTTCTCTGTTTGATCAGCAGTTAGTTCAACTATTACATAATTATTGGCAGGGTTTGGATAGAGTATTAGGTCGGAAACAATACTGATGGGCTCCGAAAAGTCTACGGTTACTGTTGAATCTCCAAACTTCAAAATAAAAACCTCTGAATCCAAACCCCATCCAGAACTCTGAAAATAAGTTTCTTCTCCAGGATTCTCGATTGGGATATCTTCTGAG
>JBJXHH010000138.1:0-7930 GCA_046160675.1 Chitinophagales bacterium | reverse complement strand
GCTTTCCGCTCTGCTACCCCATATATTTCACTTCCTGCAAACAGGGAAATTGTGATTGGTGTTGCACCGGGAACAAGTACATCATCTGCAGATATTCTTGCAAATTTTCCCCTTACTTTAAGGGCTGATGAAGGATATGTTGTAATTGCAAACGGTGTATTAGACCCAACTGCTTTTGCTTCTAACCCAGATGATTTGAGTACCGCTTTTAACCTTTGGGTAAAGGCTGCAGCTAAGGCCAAGTCAGGTGATGACGCTACAATTACATTCTTTGGAGTACATGGATCAACAGATGCTCCTGAAGTAGACATTATAGCAAGAGATGTAGCAACATTACTTGATGATGTAAAGTATGGTGCAATATCAGGTTACATTGATGTACCTGCTGCTAGCTACATTCTTGACGTAACATTACCAGACGATGCTTCAGTAATTGTAGCTTCATATGAAGCAGACCTTTCTACATTAGGTGGCGGTTCAGCTGTCGTATTCGCAAGCGGTTTCCTTGATCCTACTGCAAACCCAGCAGGTAGCCTTCCTTTCGGATTATATTATACTCTGGCTGACGGTACAACTAGTGCTTTCCCAGCGTATGAAGAGAAGCTTAGCACAGGAAACATTGAAATGAGCATCTATCCGAATCCAGCTTCTGAAACACTCTATATTCAGTTGAATTCAGCTTTCACCGGAAGTATACAAATATCCGGACTAAACGGTGAGCAAATATTGAATACTGAAGTTTCAGCAACAGGTCCCGAAGCAATTTTACTTGATATAACTAAGTTTGCTAAAGGCCTCTATATCATATCAGTAAATGATGGTGTAAACACATCTTCAGGCAAGATATCAATTCTATAAATGTAGAGTTTCCATTTTGATTGTTAAAGCAGCGCCTAAAAAGCGCTGCTTTTTTTAAACCCAAGAACAAATTGTTTTAAATTCTGTTTATTATCTTTAACAAAAACAAGAATTATGTCAGCCTTTTATTCCATCAAAGATCTCGAAAAACTTTCAGGTATTAAGGCGCATACTATTCGAATCTGGGAGCAGCGTTATGGCATACTCCAAGCAGAGAGAACAGCTACTAATATCAGGGTTTATAATGACAATGAGCTGAAACAGCTTATGAGCCTTGCGCTTTTAAACAGAAAGGGTATCAAGATTTCCAAGCTGGCAAAACTGTCGGAAAAAGAAATGCAGGATCTTGTTGAAAAAATGCTTGAAACCCCGTCTGAATTTGAAACCCATATTGAAGGGTTGGTAATGGCAACTTTAGATTATGATGACCAGCGATTTGAAAAAATACTGAACACAAGTATACTCCAACTTGGTTTTGAAGAAACCATAAAAAGAGTAATTTTTCCTTTCCTTGAAAAGATAGGAATCATGTGGATTTCAGGCTCACTAATCTCAGCCCAAGAGCATTTTGTAAGCCAGCTAATAAGGCAAAAGGTAATAGTGGCAATTGACGGCCAGATGAGAGAAGATAATTCAAACACAAAAACATATCTCCTGTTTTTGCCTAATAAAGAATACCATGAGTTGAGCCTGCTTTTTCTTAATTACCTCCTTCGTTCCAGGAAACAAAGGGTGGTATATCTTGGGGCTAGTGTTCAATTAAAAGATGTACTGAAAGCCGGTGAAGATTTGCAACCTGACTACTTTTACACCATTATTACGTCCCACCTCCCTGACCAAACTGTAGAGGAATATTTAAACCAAATAGCAGATAAATTCCCCAATTCTATTGTTTACGCTTCTGGCATCCAAATTAACACACGACTAACAGGTTTGCGGGAAAACGTAGTTCTTCTTACAGATATGAAATCTGTGCTAAACCGGGTTGAACAAATCGCAGCATAGTGTTTAATAAAAAGTGTTGAAACTTCAACAAAAATTTGGAATTTTGTTTTTGTTGAACTATCTTTGTCAAAAATTAAACAATATGTCAACTCTAGAATTCAACCAATTGGTTACAAACATGAACCAGCCCCTCAAAGCCTTTGCTTATAATCTTACCAGAAACAGGGAAGATGCTCTTGATCTTGTTCAGGAGACCTATTATAAAGCAATTGCTAACCGTGACAAATTTAACATCGGCACAAACCTGAAGGCTTGGTTGCTTACTATCATGAAAAACATTTTCATCAATAATTACCGTAGGAACTCGAAGAGAAACACAGTTCTTGATAACAGCGAAAACGGTTTTTTATTGGAGGTAAATTCCGGCAGTGTTTATAATGAGGCAGAAAGAGGCTTTATTATGAAAGATTTGAATGCAGCTGTTTATGGCCTTAGTGAAGAGTACAAAAAACCTTTTATTATGCATACAGAGGGCTATAAATATGAGGAGATTGCTGAAGAATGTTCCCTACCTCTTGGTACTGTTAAAAGCCGGATATTTTTTGCCAGGAAACTCATGCAGAATTCATTAAAAGCAAAAGGTTTCAACAGGTGGTAAGATAATTATCATTCATAATTAGTTACATCATCTGCCGGATTCGGAAAGAATGCATCTTCAAAATGTTTGATGAACCATTTCCCGTCTTTACTTGAATAAACAGCAATAATATCATAACGGATCTCATTTTCCAATTTGTTTTCATACAAGTAATCACCTGCCGCTTTTGCCATCAGTTTTTGTTTTTGTGATGAAACGGACTCTTCGGGATACCCGAAGGCATAACTTGTCCTTGTTTTCACCTCTATAAATACAACTACATTTTTATGTTTAGCAATTATATCCACTTCAGCCCTTCCACTGCGCCAGTTGGTTACTAAAATTTCATAACCTTTTTTACGCAGAAATTCTGAAGCTTTTTCTTCTCCCTTTTTTCCTAATTCCAAATGCCGGCTCATAAAATTGTTGTTACTTTGCTGTATGTTCAGCATGGACAAATATATTACTACATTTCCGCATCAGTTAACTGAGGCATTAGGTCTCGGTGAAAAAATTAAGAGCTTAAAATATCCCAACCCTATTGAAAACATTATACTTTCTGGGATGGGAGGTTCAGGAATTGGAGGAGCAATAGTGAAGGAATACCTGCAGCAAACTCTCTTAATACCGGTAACTATTAACAATGATTATAACTTACCTGCATTTGCCGGCAGAACGACCTTGGTTATATGCTCAAGCTATTCGGGTGAAACTGTAGAAGCCTTAAGTGTTTTGCAGGAGGCACTGAAAAAAAAATGTAAGATAATTTGCATCTCTTCTGGTGGTACAATGCTTGAGAAAGCAGTGCAGGGAAAGCTACCGTTTATCAAAATCCCAGGCGGAATGCCACCAAGAACATGTGTCGGGTACTCAATAGTTTTTCAATTGTTTTTCCTGATGAAAGCTGGTTTGATAAAAAAAACTTTTATCAAAGAAACTGAAATTGCATCGCAAGCTCTATTTGTAAAACATGGAAGTATAAGGGAAAAAGCGAAAAATCTGGCAAAAAAAATTCAAGATAAAATTCCTGTCATTTATACATCGGCATCTTTGCAAAGCACAGCCATCAGGTGGAAACAACAACTGAATGAAAACCCGGAGGTGCATTGTTTTGTCAATGTGTTGCCCGAAATGAACCATAATGAACTGGTCGCTTATCGAGATGAAAATAAGGATATTGCTGTAATATATTTACGGAGTAAGATTGATGCCAAGGCTATTCAACGAAGATTTGATCTTTCTAAAAAATTGATTGCCCAGAAGGTAGATGCAGTACATGAAATTTATGCTGAAGGGGAATCCATGTTAGAAAGAATATTTTATTTAATACATTTTGGAGACTGGGTTTCGTATTACCTTGCAGAGTTTCGAAAAGTTGATGCCGTGCAAATAACATCCCTTGAGTGGCTTAAAAAACAACTTTCAAAAAAGTAAAGAACTTTTTGATGCACAAATGACTGCCTTATAGATGCAAACAGTTTTTTTTTCAGATATTGGAAGAATAAAATATAAAAAATCCTGGGAACTTCAGGAAGAGATATTTTTTGAAGTGATAGATACGAAGATCAAAAACCGGGATCTGAAAAGCGAAGAACAAATCCCACAAAAGCATTATTTTTTATTATGTGAACATGAACCTGTTATTACTCTTGGTAAAAATGCGAATGCGAATAACATCCTTATCAATGATTACCTTTTGAAGCAGCAAAACATTGAAAGATTTGAAATCAATAGGGGAGGGGATGTTACATTTCATGGGCCAGGCCAGGTTGTAGGTTACCCGATATTGGACCTCGATTTATTCTTTACTGATGTTGGAAAGTATCTGCGATGCCTGGAGGAAGTAATAATCAGAACACTTGCTGTGTTTGGCGTTAAGGGGGAACGATTGCCTGGTGTTACAGGCGTATGGTTAGATGTAAATAATCCTGCTCGGGTAAGGAAAATTTGTGCCATCGGAATCCGGTGTAGCCGATGGGTTACAATGCATGGTTTTGCATTTAATGTGAATACAGATCTAAACTATTTCGATTTCATTATTCCATGCGGAATAAACGACAAACAGGTTACGTCGCTAGAAAAGGAGATTGGCGAAAAACTAGAAATGCAGAAAGTAAAAGAAAGGATTCTGCAAAATTTTGCTGAGGTTTTTGAATGTAACTTGCAGCCAATTGAACTAAAACAATATATCCTGTGAAAAAAGAAATAGTAAAACTAGAAACTGAAGAATCATTACAAGATGTAGAAGATGAATTATATGAACGGTATAAAATAGTTTGTGATAGAGGCCAGGAACCCTATAGGATCGATAAATTTTTAACTGACAGGATAGAGAAAGTAAGCCGGACAAAAATTCAATATGCTGCAGAGGCAAATTGCATTCTTGTAAACAAAATTCCTGTTAAGTCAAATTATAAAATAAAACCTTATGATGAAATAGTTATTTTACTACCTGAACGGGTAAATGAATATTCTGTTTTACCTGAAAACATTCCACTAAACATTGTGTATGAAGATGAAGATGTGATGGTAATAAATAAACCGGCTGGAATGGTTGTGCATCCTGGTGTAGGTAATTTTTCAAAGACTTTAGTTAATGCGGTTTTGTTTCATTATCAGCAATTACCACAAAAAGAAGGCGAACCTTACCGACCGGGATTGGTACATCGTATAGATAAAAATACCTCCGGTCTGGTTGTTGTTGCAAAGAATGAATTAAGTCTGCAACATCTTGCAAAACAGTTTTTTGATCACACAATCAGGAGAACTTATCATGCTTTAGTTTGGGGCGAATTTGATGTAAAACAAGGAATCATAACCGGAAACATAGGCCGCCATCCAAGATTTAGAAAAATATTTACAGTTACAAAAGATGAGACCGGTAAACATGCAGTTACACATTATAAAATTTTAGAGAACCTTGGTTATGTAGCATTGGTTGAATGCATGTTGGAAACAGGAAGAACACACCAAATTCGAGTGCATATGCAGTTTATCGGGCATCCAATATTTAATGATGAAGCATACGGGGGAAGTAAAATTGTGAAAGGAACCGTGCATACCAAGTACAAACAATTTGTAGAAAACTGTTTTACCATTATCCCCCGGCAGACATTACATGCAAAATCACTTGGGTTTATTCACCCTAAAACAGGAAAGGAATTGTATTTTGAAGCTGACTTAGCCCAAGATTTTAAACAAGTTCTTGATAAGTGGAGAACATATGCCGGTCAGATAAAACAGTAAGCGCATTTTTTTCTTTTACTTTGCATTTAATTTTCAAATTTCAAATCAAAAAAAATGAACAGGGGTCCAATCTCGAATTTTATTGAATATCATTACAGGCATTTTAATGCGGCAGCATTAATGGATGCTGCAAAGGGTTACGAAACCCATCTTGCAGAGGGAGGGAAGATGTTGGTGAGCCTTGCAGGGGCAATGAGTACCGGCGAGTTAGGTTTATCTCTTGCTGAAATGATACGACAGGATATGATTGCAATAATCTCATGTACAGGCGCCAACCTTGAAGAGGATGTAATGAACCTTGTGGCGCATTCACATTATAGAAGGGTTCCGAATTATCGGGATTTAACACCGCAGCAGGAATGGGAATTATTGGAGCAGGGATTGAACCGGGTGACGGATACTTGCATTCCAGAGGAAGAGGCGTTTAGAAAAATTCAGCATCATATTGTAAAAATCTGGAAAGATGCAGAGGCACAAGGCGAAAGATATTTCCCGCACGAATTCATGTATAAATTATTACTGAGTGAAGTGATGAAGGCTGATTACGAGATTGATGAAAAAGACAGTTGGATGATTGCTGCTGCGAAAAAAAATATTCCCATCGTTGTACCTGGATGGGAAGACAGTACGATGGGAAACATTTTTGCTAGCTATTGTATAAAAGGGGAGTTAAAGGCAAGTACCATGAAAAGTGGTATAGAATACATGGTTTGGTTGGCTGATTTTTATAAAAAGAATTCTTTAGGAAAAGGACTCGGTTTTTTTCAAATTGGAGGAGGCATTGCGGGAGATTTCCCTATCTGTGTTGTGCCAATGATGTACCAGGACCTCGAAATGCATGACATTCCTTTCTGGAGTTATTTCTGCCAGATAAGCGATTCAACAACCAGCTACGGAAGCTATAGCGGCGCTGTGCCAAATGAAAAAATAACCTGGGGAAAGCTTGATGTTGATACCCCGAAATTCATTGTAGAAAGTGATGCTACGATAGTAGCCCCGCTTATCTTTGCATGGGTATTAGGTTGGTAGAAACTTATTTCTTCACATATTGATTTGCCCTTACATTTTTTTGTGCTAATGTAACCGTTTCTGTTATGCGTTTGTTTTTTGTTCCATCAGTTTTTGCTGAAATGATCCATTGGTAGATCTGTTTTTTTACACCGGGTGGAAATGCTTTAAAATGTTTTTTTGCAGTTTTGTTTCTTTCTAATGCTATTTTCAGTTCGGGCGGCATTTCATAGTTTTCTGAAGATGTGATAGCATCCCAACTGCCGTTTTGTTTTGCCTGTTCTATTTTTTCAAGCCCGGCGGGAGTCATCATTTTGTCTTTGATTAAACGCTCCACTCTTATTTTGTTTGAGTTACTCCAGACACTTTTTGGTTTGCGTTCGCAGACATAGAGCACAGAAAATTCAGGATCAAAAACATTGGGTTTGCTGTCAATGAAACCGAAACAAAGAGCTTCTTCCACTATTTCCTCATACGTTACGCATGGAACATTTTTTTCCTTTTTGAACCGGACGATCCATACTGATTTTTGTTTTTGATGGTATTTGATGAGCCAATTACGCAAAGCCTTCCTGTTTTTCGCATAAAAAACAGGAAGGCTTTTATAAGTTGAAGGAATTTTTAAGTCCGGATTTATTGAAAGATGATTTTATGTATCAAACTACCTGAGTGATAAGTTGCTTCAATGAAATACAACCCTTTCTGTAAGTTAATTTTATCCAGATTGATAATAGCTTCTGTAGAATTTACATTTGTGAAGAACACAGTTTCACCTGTTAAATTATATACAGTCAGAGACGTTAGTATTTCTGGAGATTGAACCAATAAAGACCCCGTAGTAGGATTAGGGAAAGCTGAAAACCGTGTATTTACAGCAGTTTCAAGTGAAGTGATTTCATATTCTTCGTAAGTGAACAAATATCTTTCATAGTTCACATATTCGCTTACATCGTTCCATGTCATTCTTATCAACTCTGAAAGATTATTGTTTGCATCCCAGCTAACAGTAGATAATATATCTTCTACCCAACTTGTGCCTTCATATAGTTTTAGCTCGTAAGAAGTCAGCGTTTCATCATCATAGTTGTATAAGACCTGGTAATAATTTTCTAACCCGCCACCTTGATTTCTCTCCACTGTAATATCGGTACAATTTCCGGAGGCATTGAAACTGTAAGTGTATCTTAAAAAATCTTCCCAACCGCTTCCGTTCCATTGGTTTACTTCCACTGTAGT
>JBJXHH010000137.1:0-20786 GCA_046160675.1 Chitinophagales bacterium | reverse complement strand
CTCATGCATCCTGATAAAGCATTCTATCCTGATGCAAACTCAACACCCCGTTTAACCTACGGAAAAATAGTTGATTATAGCCCAAGAGATGGTGTACTATACAATTATTATACAACAGATAAAGGCGTTGAACAAAAGTATGTAGATGGTGATGAAGAGTTTGATGTACCAGACGGTATGCTTGCCATGTTGAAGAAAAATGATTTCGGCAGATATGCAGATAAAAATGGAGATCTGCCAGTTTGTTTCCTCTCTGATAACGACATTACCGGTGGAAACAGCGGCAGCCCGGTACTTGATAAAAACGGATATCTTATCGGGCTTGCGTTTGATGGTAACTACGAAGGAACTCCGGGAGATTATATTTTCGACCCGAATATGAATAGAACCATTTCTGTTGATATCCGTTATGTGTTATTTGTTATCGATAAAGTAAGCGGTGCAACAAATCTTATAAAAGAATTAGATATAGTTGAATAAACGAAACCACTACATTTTTAAACGGCGCAAACATTTGCGCCGTTTTTTATTTCTTACTTTCGTCATGTAAAACCATGCTTGAAATTCCTGTTGCGATATTGTATCTCTGCCTGTTCCTGTTTATCATTTTCAGGAAAAAATCTTTTGCTGTTGATGGTATTAGCAACAAGTGGTTTTGTGCAGCTTTTTTCTACAAGATTCTTTTCGGAATAGGCAATTATCTTATCTGGCTCTATGTAATAGGACATGGCGACAGCCTGAATTATTTTTCTGACAGCAAGCTCATTTATGAAACGCTGCCCGATAATCCTTCCCATTTTCTGCAGCTCACCTTTGGTTATAAAAGCAACAGTAATTACCCTGAAGAAGTAAGATATGTATCAGATTTTCTGTTCTATTCCTGGAATACCCCTGAATACACAATGGTTCGCATCAATGCAATCTTAAATATTTTCACTTTCGGCTCTGTTTTCGGCAATATCATTCTCCTGTCCTTTCTTTATTTTTTTGTACATGTGTTGTTGCTGAAAACTATTGCCAAACTCTACCCGGAAAAAACAAAAATTCTGTTTTTGTTATTCTTTTTCTTGCCCTCCTTAACATTTTGGTGCAGTGGTTTGTTAAAAGAGGGTCCATCTCTTCTTCTTATAAGCTTGCTGTTTATTCAACTATCAAGGTCAGAATCACATGAAAGCATCTCATTAAAAAATGCATTATCTGTTCTGTTACTACTTGTTTTCATGACGATAACGAGAGATTTTTTGTTATTAATCACTTTACCAAATATGTTGATCTTTTACGTTAGCAAAAGCAGAAAAAAATATGCAAAGTATATTTTTGTATCAGCGACAGCTGCCTTCTTGGCTTTACTTATCTTTATTGATATGCTTTCTCAAGGCATCAATATTCCTGAATCTCTTCAAAAAATTCAATCTTATTTTAACATTGGAGTTACTGAAACTGAATATTATTTCCCACTTCTGCCTGCAACTTATTTTGGTTTACTTGGTGATATCCCTACTGTAATAATTAACATTTTGTTCCGCCCAAACCTTTTTCATAGTACTGATATGTTCCGTATTTATCAATCTATTGAACTTCTTTTCACTTGGGGATTTATATTTCTCTGCCTTCTGAAAATAAACAAAAGTTTAAGGCTTACACCAGCTTTACTCTTTCTCTTATTTGTTTCTCTTGAATTACTTTTTATTTACGGACTAGTAGTTACAGATGCCGACACACTTTCCCGTTATCGTTCAATCCCGGTTTTCTTTTTATTGTTACTAGCTTGTGTATTTTATAAAAAGAGGGTAATACCAAATGAAACCCGGTTTTTATAACTCTGTTTTTTAATTCAACTTTGCAACAACTATGCATACCCTAGAAGAAAAAAAAGAAGCTTTTGCAAGATTGCTTGGTATTATGGATGAACTTCGAAGCCAATGTCCATGGGATAAGAAACAAACTATTCAAACACTTCGCAATTTAACCATAGAAGAAACATATGAACTTGCAGATGCAATTACTGAAAATAATTTTTCATCGATAAAAGAAGAGTTGGGAGACATTCTGCTACACATGATCTTCTATTCTAAGATCGGTGAAGAAGTAAATGAATTTGACATATCTGATGTATTACATGCGCAATGTGAAAAACTGATTCATCGCCACCCACATATCTACGGTAATCTTATTGTAAAAGATGAAGAAGAAGTGAAAAAAAACTGGGAGCAATTGAAACTGAAAGAAGGCAAAAAGTCAATATTGCAGGGCGTTCCGGGTTCTTTACCTGCACTGATTAAAGCATACAGGATACAAGAAAAAGCAGCACAAGTGAAGTTTGAGTGGAAAAATACAGAACAAGTTTGGGAGAAGGTTGAAGAAGAATTAGAGGAGTTTAAAGAAATTGCTTTTCAAAAAAATATAGATGAAAAAAAATTGGAAGATGAATTCGGAGATCTATTGTTTTCGCTTATTAACCTTTCCCGGTTCATAAAAGTTGACCCCGAAAATGCTTTGGAAAAAACAAACAAAAAATTTATTAAACGATTTCAATACATCGAGGAAAAAGCAAAAGAACAAAACAGGAATTTAAATGAAATGACACTTGCTGAGATGGACGCCCTGTGGAACGAAGCAAAAACAAAATGACTTTACTTTTCCGCATTTTCCATTTCCTTTAGCCCGGTCATCATTTTTTTATACCTGAAAAATGCAAATATCAAAGTTGCCAGCAAGCATAAAACAAAACCGAAAATACCGCTCAGCCTGATGCCGAGTTCCTCAAAGGGCACATCAGGAAACATACCAGCAAGCCATTTCCCTAAGCCCTGATCCGGCAATAGGCCAATGAGTATTGTAAAAACCACTACTCCGAGTGTTTGCCCCACCTGTATAAAAAAACTTCTGATACCAAAATAAGTAGCTTCTTTATTTTGTTTCGTTATGTATGAATCATAATGTGTCAACTCTGCAAGAATAACAGGTGGCAGGATACCCAGGAAAGCTACCGGAAACGCAAGCGCAACACCTATTACATAAGCTTCTGTAACGTTATTAAGCCCAAGGTTACCAAGGTAATACACAAACAAAAACATAAATGATAACACAAAAAGAGAGATCAATACAAGTGTTTTTTTCGAAAACTTTCTCGCCAGCATATATACAAATGGTGAAAATACTATAGCCAGTAAAATCATAGTGGCTACCATGCCTGTGCCATGCCTTTCGTCAATTTTCAAAAGCGCTTTTACATAATATTGCGCCCCGCTTCCAATAAGGGTGATGGAAATAAAATAAGTAAAATCTGAGAATAGATACAGGAACAGGTTCTTATTTTTGGCAACTTCTGCAAAAGATTTAAAAATTGGTTCTTTGATAGGTTTTGCGACTGAATATTTCTTTTCATTTAAAAACAAAGGCGGAACGAGCAGGAATATCCATCCAATAAGCATAATCGTCCAGATGGCGTATTGATAAGCTCTGAATTTTTCCTGAATATGAAAAATATTTTCATAAATCTCAACAAATGAATTAGCTGAGGCCGCAATAATAAGCCCTACGCTGTATGCAATGGATTGAAAAGTAGAAATACGCAATTTTTCTTCAGAAGTATGGCCGAGTTCAGGCAGCAATGCATTATAAGGGATCACATAAAAAGAAATAGAAATATTAAAACATAACAGGATGCTCACTAGCCACCATGCGTTATCATAACTTTCTGCCTTTTGTAGAGGCATGTATAGCAATAGCCCGAAAACAAGAACAGGAATAAGGGAATACAGCATAAAAGGAACCCTTCGACCCTTCTTATGATCACTTTTATCACTGAAGAAAGCAATTATAGGATCAATAACCGCATCCATCAGTCGGGTACCAAGCAAAATCATGGTAAGGAGGGGAAGAAAACCGAGCATCACAATTTTCGGCAACAGGTTCTTCAGATCGGGATCAGCAATAGGTTGATAAAAGTAAATGAGCATTCCTGCAACAACATTCACTACTACACTCCAACCGAGGCTCCCTGCCGCATATATCAATTGCCCCCGGAGCGGGAGCCTTTCAGTTTCCATTTTATGCCTCAAAATTTCGGTAAAGATAGAGAAATGTAAATGGGTCGGGGTGCATCTTTCAACTATCTTTTACCTTTGCTAAAAATCCAGCGCATGCGTACTCCCGTCTTCATCTTCATTTCTGTTAGCTTGCTATTCCTACTTTCATGTAAATCGAAACTCGAGAAGAAAGACAAATCGCTTTCAGAAATGCAACAGCAGGATGAAGGTAATTATAAACCCGTTTTAGAAGGCGCCTACGCCCCTGTTTATAAATCAATAGACTCAACTGATCTTCATATAAATATTTTTTTCCCAGAGGGGTATAATAAAAAAGATTCCCTTCCATGTATTGTTTATTTTTTTGGCGGTGCTTTTATTCATGGCAGCCCGGCGCAATTTGAGGAACATTGTAAATATTTTGCGGCAAGAGGAATCGTTGCAGCGACAGCTGACTACAGGGTGATCTCAAGAAACAATTGTACTGCAATAGAATGTGTTAAGGATGCAAAAAGTTGTATAAGATGGCTGAGGCAAAATGCCGATAGCCTCGGCATTGATGCAACGAAGATCATAATGGGCGGAGGTAGTGCCGGTGGATTTTTGTGTTTAACTGCAGCAATCGATAATGCAGAATTTGAAGAATTAACAGATGATAAAACAATCAGTTGTGTACCTGATGCAATGGTGTTGATCAATCCGGTAGTGAACAGCGAAGAGTTTGATTTCAGAATCAAAAAATTCCCCGGAAAAGCCGCTGAAATTAATCCGATCAAACATGTTGTAAATAATCTACCTCCTGCAATAGTTTTTCATGGAACTGAAGATAAAATCAGCGGTTTCAGCTATGCTAAACAGTTTGTTGAGGTATATAAAAAAGCAGGTAATGAAATTGAACTACACAGTTATGAAGGAATGGAACATGGGTTTGCGCAAAGAAATAAAAATGACGGCAAATATTTTAAAGAAACTTTACAACTTACCGATGACTGGTTGTTAAAACTTGGTTATTTACCTGCTGATAAAGGCAAGTAATTGCAATAATTATATTAACAATCATTAACACACATTAATTTACGCTTAACCCGATAGCATTATAATTCGCATTAACATTGCTTGTTACAACTCCTATATGCAAAAACCAATTCTAAAGACTCTTTGTTTTTTACTTCTCCTGCTCAGCACACAAATCATTCTTGCCCAAAGTGAGACTGTTGCAAAAAAGGAGATGACTGCAATAAGAACGACTGAATCAATACAAATTGATGGGGCACTAACAGAGAATGCTTGGAGTTCTGCTTCGCCGGCATCGGAGTTTACACAGTTTCAATTCAAACATAATGTTCCCTCAGCTTATAATACTGAAGTAAAAATCCTCTATGACAACAATGCACTCTATGTGGGCGCTTATATGTTTGATCCATCGCCTGACAGCATTATGCAGGAACTTTCAACAAGAGATAATCTCGGAAGTGCGGATTTTTTTGATGTCATCCTCGATCCTTATAACGAAGGCATCAATGCACTTGAATTTATCATCAGCGCAAGCGGCGTACAACTGGATGCAAAAATGTATCCTAACAATAACAATGGCGAAGACTTTAACTGGGATGCCGTTTGGCAGAGCGAAACAAAATTATATGCCGACGGTTGGTGTGCAGAAATAAAAATTCCATATTCAGCCATCCGTTTCCCTAATGAAGCGTCTCAAACCTGGGGTATAAACTTCGTTCGGGAAGTAAAAAGAAACAGAGATAAAAGCTCATGGAATAAAATCGACCCTGAAGTTCAAGGCTTCGTAAATCAAAGCGGTATATTAAAAGGCATTGAAAATATTGAAGCCCCAGTTCGATTATCCATTTCACCTTACTTCTCAGCTTATTATGATGTGTACACCGATAAAGTAAATGACGTTACTTCAACAGGAACATCGTTTAACGGCGGGGCTGACTTGAAATATGGCTTGAACGACGCCTTTACCCTTGACATGACGTTGATTCCGGATTTTGGGCAAGTGCAAAGTGATAATCAAGTATTAAACCTCACACCTTTTGAAACATATTTTGTTGAGCAACGGCAATTTTTTACCGAAGGAACAGAACTTTTCGACAAAGGAAATTTATTTTACTCCCGGAGGGTAGGCGCAACGACGCTTGGTTTTTATGATGTATTATTCGGCGAAGATTCCATCATCAACAACCCCCAGCAGGCAAGACTTTTAAACGCTACAAAAATTTCAGGAAGAACCCCGGGCGGTACAGGACTCGGTTTGTTTAATGCAATTGAAGGTGAAACATTTGCTAAGACAGTAGATAACGAAGGCAACAATCAGGAAATACTCACAGGCCCTTCAACGAATTACAATGTTCTGGTAGTTGACCAGAGTTTAAAGAATAACAGCAATGTATACCTCATTAATACAAATGTGTTGAGAAGCGGGTCATATTATGATGCAAATTCCACTGGCGCAGGTTTTACACTAAATAACAAGGGCAATATATGGCAACTTTCGGGTGGAGGTGCTGCCTCTCAAAAATATTTTAACGGTGGAGATTCAACAGAAGTTGGCTATAGACATAATCTCAGGTTTGGTAAAGTAAGCGGCAAGTTTCAATACGGCGCAGGATATTGGTATGAGGATGATGTTTTTAACCCGAACGATCTTGGGTTTTTACAAAACAACAATACAGTGAATTACAATGTGAATGGAAGTTATCACAAATATGACCCTGTGTGGCGCCTGAACCAACTCAACATTTATGCAGAAGTAAATTATACACGGCTTGTAAAACCCAATGAATTTTTTAACCTGAGTACCTATAGTGAAGCATGGGGAAGTTTTAAGAACAATACATTTGGCGGCATCTGGCTGCTAACTGAGCCTATCATCACTTACGATTGGTTTGAGCCCCGTGTGCCGGGTAGATACTATACCTACCCGATTAACTACAATATTGGCGGATGGTTCTCTACAGACTATTCAAAACGTTTTGCCCTTGATGGCAACGCTAACTACAGGATATTTCTCAATGATGAGAACAGGAGCAGGCTGAATGTAAGTATAACCCCGAGATACAGGATAAGTGATAAAATATCCATTTCATTGGGGCAATACATAGGCCTTTGGCCCGATGATGTAGGCTGGGTAAATGAAACTGATTCCATCATCTTCGGAAGGCGAAACAATAATACTTTCGAATCATCAGCTTATGCATCCTATACCATCAACACAAAAATGGGTTTCACCCTACGAGCAAGACATTATTGGAGCTATGCTGAATACACAGAGTTTTACAATCTTGGTGATGATGGGAATTTATATTCTACATCATACAATACTTTTGATGCAGAAGGAAATTCTACTGACGACGTAAACTTCAATGCTTTTAATGTTGATGTAGTTTATAGTTGGTTCTTTGCGCCGGGAAGTGAGATCAATATTGTCTGGAAAAATTCAATCTATCAATTCGGTAGTTTATTGCCGCAATCGTATGGGGAGAATTTTGAAACAACGTTTGATTCGCCGCAGGGAAATAATTTTTCTATCAAAGTATTATATTACTTAGATTATTTATATCTGCGAAAAAACAGGTAACAATCATAACCTGTGTTTATTTTTGCCCCGTGGGAATAAAAGCATCTCTCTCAAAACCTTTTGCTGCATGGGTTTCAGCGCAGGTAAAGGCGCAACATCAAAACCCCGTTGAACGGCAAATGCTGCTTATGAAGAGTTTAGTTTCCCAAGCTAAAGAGACAAAGTTCGGCAGAGATCATCATTTTGCTTCCATCTCTTCACATCATGATTTTGTAAAACAAGTTCCTGTAAATGATTATGAAGGATTAAAACCTTACATTGAAAAAATAAAACAAGGCGAAGAAAATATTCTCTGGAAAGGCAAACCTATCTACTTTGCAAAAACAAGCGGCACAACTTCCGGAGTAAAATATATTCCCATCACAAAAGACAGCATGCCCAATCATATCAACTCGGCAAGAAATGCTTTGCTTTTATATATTCATGAAACAAAAAAAGCTGCTTTCACGGAGGGGAAAATGATCTTCCTGCAAGGTTCGCCCGAGTTATCTGATATGCACGGAATAAAAGTAGGAAGACTCAGCGGCTTAGTGTACCATCATGTGCCCGGGTATTTATTGAAAAACCGTTTGCCATCTTATCAAACAAATTGCATTGATGATTGGGAAACAAAAGTTGAAACCATCTGCCAGGAAACCCTGCATGAAAACATGACACTCATCAGTGGTATTCCGCCGTGGGTGCTTATGTATTTTGAAAAACTGCTTGAACAAAGCGGGAAAGAAAAAGTGAAAGATGTTTTTAAAAACTTTTCTTTGTTTGTTTATGGCGGTGTGAATTATGAACCTTACAGGGCGAAGATTGAAAACCTTGTCGGGAAAAAAATTGACAGTATTGAAACATACCCCGCCAGCGAAGGATTCATCGCTTACCAGGATAATCAAAATGATGAAGGATTGCTGCTGAATGTTGATTCAGGGATCTTTTTTGAATTCATTCCCGCCTCTGAAGTATTCAATGAAAACCCAACCAGAATAACACTTGCTGAGGTAGAGATGGGTGTAAATTATGCATTGATCATTAACTCAAATGCGGGTTTGTGGGGTTATAATATTGGCGATACCATAAAATTTGTTTCAAAAAATCCGCACAGGATTGTGGTGACCGGAAGGATAAAACATTTTATTTCCGCCTTCGGCGAACATGTAATAGGCGAAGAAGTAGAATTTGCTTTGCTGAAAGCGGCTGAAGAGCTGGGATGTAACATTATTGAATTCACTGTTGCCCCACAGGTAACACCTTCAAACGAAGAACTCCCCTATCATGAATGGTTCATTGAGTTTGAAACCATTCCGTCTGATTTGCCAAAATTTTCATCGGCAATTGACAGGCATTTACAGGCAAAAAACATCTACTACAAAGATTTGATAGCCGGAAAAATCCTCCAACCTCTTAAAATTGCAGTTATAAATAATAACGGCTTCAGGGAGTACATGAAAAGCAAAGGAAAATTGGGCGGGCAAAACAAAGTAGCCCGCTTAAGTAACGACAGAATTATTGCTAATGAACTACAACCCTGGGTTCAGCGTTAATAACCGGTATCAAAAAAACATCTTATAATTCACGAAATTTGCAGGCATTATGGTAATAATTCAGGTAGCGCAGCTCATCTTGGCCCTCACTATTTTAGTGTTCATTCATGAACTTGGGCATTATTTAGCTGCTAGAATGTTCGGGGTCAGGGTGGAGAAGTTTTTCATCTTTTTTGATGCCTGGGGTAAAAAACTGTTCAGCTGGAAACGGGGCGACACCGAGTACGGCATCGGCTGGCTTCCTCTCGGAGGCTATGTAAAAATATCAGGGATGATAGATGAAAGCATGGATAAAGAGCAGATGAAAAGCGAACCCCAGCCGTGGGAACTGCGCAGCAAACCTAACTGGCAGAAATTTATCGTAATGATTGCCGGCATAGTAATGAATGTGATCTTGGGTATTATCCTGTATATATTCCTTCTAAATCGATTTCAGAAAGATTATGTCACCGTTGAAGGTATTAACAATGAAGGGGGTATTTACGCTACAGCAGCAGGGAAAAAGTACGGGTTTGAATCAGGTGATAAATTAGTTTCTATAAATGGAAAAGAATACGAAAGGTACAGTGATTATGCTTCAGCAAGATTGTATTTTGGTAGTGAAGTAGTAGTTGACAGGGGTGGAAAAAATATTACTGTATTTGTAGAAGACAGCGCTTTCAGAGATAAAATGAGAGGCAGTTCCTTGTTTGATATCAAATCTGAGGTTCGTATTGATTCTCTAAGTTCCTTGTTGACGAATGCAAAAAATGCCGGATTACAGGCCGGAGATGTTTTCATGAAGATTGACAGCCAGGAGATAAGTTGCTTTTCGGAATTTAGAGACCTGTTGGGTAAAAATAAAAATGAAACAGTAGCAGTGGAAGTGATAAGAAACGGAACACCACAAACATTCCAGGTTAGTGTAGATTCCATGGGTTTGATTGGGGTGAATGCAGGAATAAAAGTTTTTCCTTACGATTCTGTTCACTATAGCCTTGGGAAGTCAGTCACTTATGGGACAAGAGATGCTTTTGAAGTTTTTTATTTCCAGGCAATCAGCCTTTGGCGCATCATCAGAGGGGATATCCCGGCAAGGGAATCTATTTCAAGCCCTATCGGCATTACAAAACTTTTTAACAAGCAATGGGACTGGGGTTCTTTCTGGGCTTTAACAGCTCTCCTCAGCATGGTGCTTGCATTCATGAACCTTCTTCCAATTCCGGCATTAGACGGCGGGCACATTATGTTTATCGGTATAGAAAGCATAACAAGAAAAAAGCTTTCAGATAAATTCATGGAACGGGCACAGGTTGTGGGGATGGTTTTATTGCTTGCACTCATGTTGTTTGCTGTAGGAAATGATATCTTGAAGATGCTATAACGTAAAGTGTTTCAGCTTTAGATAATGATATTATTCTTACAGGCGATTCGACGAACCTTGATATTCAGAATGTAAAATGAAGTTTTTTGAGTTATACGAACTTCCTGTTTCTTTTCTGGCAGATGAGCAACAGGTAAAGAAAAAATACCTCGAACTCAGTAAAAAATTTCATCCCGATTTCTACACATTAGCCTCTTCGGAAAAACAAGCCGAAATACTGGAACTTTCAACATTAAACACAAAGGCCTACCAAACCCTCAGCAACTTTGACAAACGAATGAAATACATCCTTCAGGAAAAGGGGTTTCTGCAGGAAGAAGAAAAATTCACCCTGCCCCAGCTTTTTTTAATGGAAATGCTCGATTTAAATGAACTGGTAACTGATGTAGAGTATGATCCTGCAAAAAAAGAAGAAGTAGAAAAACATATTGCTGAGGCAAATTCACAACTCTTGAGAGGCATATCTTCCCTACTGGAAAATTACTCTGAAACGAATGCATCAGAAGCAACATATTCTGCAATCAAGGAATTCTATTACAAAAGAAAATACCTTTTGCGCATACAGGAACAGTTAGATAAATTTGCATCCCCTTGATACTCCCCCGCCGGGATGATGGAATTGGTAGACATGCTGGACTCAAAATCCAGTTCTGCTCAAACAGAGTGCGGGTTCGACTCCCGCTCCCGGTACTTTCACTTCCTGCATCTTTAGTTCGTATTCATGCCTAAATTTGGGAATAGGCAAATATTCCCCTTTTTTATTGTGAAATTTCAACCAAAATTCTGAATGCCCCGGTCAACCAATGTTAAAAATGCCTCACACCCATTATCTACAGTATTACAGGGGTTCATGAATCTCCCCACAGCACTTCACCACTTGTTAGAATCCTTGCCTCTTATGTACTTTCCATGACTGGGATTAATCAAAATACCGAGAATTGCCACTAAATCTGGCCATGAGGCCCTTTATGAAAGATATTTTTAAGCACCTTTTGCTAAATAGAGCCTTGCGCTTTATCTTTGCGCCTTCTATTGAAAATCTGAAATTATCATGTACGTTATAGTAAATATTGCAGGGCAGCAGTTTAAGGTGGAAGAAAATCAGGAGATTTTTGTTCACCGCCAGGAAGGAAACGAGGGGGATTCATTGAAATTCAATGAAGTACTGCTAAAAGACAACGATGGCAAAGTACTGGTCGGAACCCCCACAGTGCCTAATGCAACTGTTAGTGCTACTATTTTAAACCACATGAAAGGTGATAAAGTGATCATTTTCAAGAAAAAGAGAAGAAAAGGCTACCAGGTGATGAAGGGACATCGCCAGCAGTTTACAAAGATCAAAATAGATAAGATCAGTTAATCCTAAAAATTTTAAGAAATGGCTCATAAAAAAGGTGTCGGTAGTTCTAAGAACGGAAGGGAAAGTCACAGCAAAAGGCTGGGTGTTAAATTATTTGGAGGACAACCCGTAATTGCTGGCAATATCATTATCCGCCAACGGGGTACAGCTTATCATCCCGGTAAAAATGTGGGCTTGGGAAAAGATCATACTATTTATGCTTTGATAGATGGTACTGTAAAATTTACCCGTGGCAAAAAAGACCGTAGTTATGTGCATGTGACACCGGCAGAGGCTTAAAATGTATTTGAGAAATATTTACTTAAGGGGCCTTTGCCCCTTTTTCATTTCCTAAAGTTTCTACCCCTGGCTTTATGAAAAGTCCTTTGTTGTTTTCTAGCAGGATTATACTCAGGGCCAGAACCAAGTTCAGAAGGAAGAGAAACCTTTTTTACTTCATTGCCGATAAGGTCTTCAATTTTTCTGAATTTGTGTTGATCAAGGGGATTGATAAAGGTAATAGCTACACCGGTGGATTCAGCTCTAGCAGTTCGCCCAACCCTATGAATATAATCCTCCGCATCACCAGGCACATCATAATTAACTACCAGCCCTATTGAATCAATATCTATTCCCCTGCTTAAAATGTCAGTGGCAACCAGTATTTGAAGTTGCTTATTGCTGAAATGGCGCAACACTTCATTGCGTTGTTTCTGATCAAGATCAGAGTGTATAGCAGCGACATTATACTTATGCCGTAATAATTCTCTTTCAAGTTGTTTTACTTTCTCTTTCGTACTTGAAAATATAAGTATGGAATCGATCTGTTTTCCATTTAACAAAGTTCGGAGTAAGGGAATCTTTTGTTCATCGTACAAAACATATGCGGCCTGCATTACACCTTCAGCCGGTTTTGATAAGGCTATGTTTATCTGCTCCGGGTCTTTTAATAATTTTTTTGCAAGCGTTCTTATTTTGGGCGGCATTGTTGCTGAAAACATCAGGGTATTTCTGTGTACAGGTAAAAACGAAATAATTCGCATTATGTCATCATGAAAACCCATGTCTAGCATCCTGTCAGCCTCATCCAGTACAAGGTGTTGGAGAGTATTGAAATTTACGTAGCCTTGGGTGATATGCGACAGTAACCTACCCGGTGTGGCAACGATAATATCTACTCCTTCTTTGAATGAACGTTTTTCCTGCTCGAATAATATTCCATCATTACCTCCATAAACAGGAATGGAACTTACTGATGTAAAATATGTAAAAGCCTGAATTGCTTCATCAATTTGCATTGCAAGTTCTCGGGTAGGAACAATGATAAGTGTATTAATACTACCATGCCCCTTTTTAATGATTTTATCTATAACGGGAAGTAAATATGCTGCAGTTTTACCGGTTCCAGTTTGTGCACAGGCAATAAGATCTTTGTTGTGGAGAATTACAGGAATGGCTTGCTGCTGTATTGGTGTCGGGTCAGTAAAGCCCATACTTTGTAACCCTTCATTTAAACTTTCTCCAAAGCCAAACTCTTCAAATTTCATGTTGTACAAAGGTAGTTATATAGTCATGAATAAACATATAACGCCAGTAATTATAAATGGCTACCTGTATCTCTTTGCGTTTATACTTGAATAGTTTCAGCTATTCGCATTCCATCCATGGCTGCACTCACAATACCTCCTGCATAGCCAGCGCCTTCAGCGCAGGGGTAAAGTCCCTGTATTTGCAAATGTTGCAAGGTAGTTTTGTCCCTGGGAATTTTCACCGGCGATGATGTTCTGCTTTCTACTGCTACACAAACCGCTTCATTAGTAAAATACAAAGGCTTTATTTTTTTGATCTCAAGGAATGCTTTTCTTATGCTTTCATAAATAGAATCAGGCAGAATCTCATGTAACTGTACTGACTTAATTCCCGGTTGATACGAGCATTCAGGCAATGAGGCGGATAAATTTTTATTTACAAAATCAAGCATACGTTGCGACGGTGCTGATTGATTTTTGCCACCGGCAATAAAACATTTTTGTTCTACCTCTTTCTGAAAATACATTCCAGCTAATGCTTTATACTTCCTGTAATTGTGTAGATCTTCTAACTCAACAGATACCACAAAGCCGGAATTTGCAAACTGGTTATTTCTTTTACTCGGACTCCAGCCATTCGTTACCACCTCATCTTTCGCAGTAGCGCACGGAGCTATGATTCCGCCCGGGCACATACAAAAAGAATATACACCCCTTTTGTCAATCTGTTGCGTCATTGTATAGGAAGCCGGCGGTAAATACTTTCCCCTGTCATCACAATGATATTGCATTTTATCAATTACTTTTTGTGGGTGTTCAATGCGAATGCCTACCGCAAAAGGCTTTGCCTCAATGAGGATTTTTTTTCTATCCAGTAATTCAAAAATATCTCTTGCTGAATGCCCCGTTGCAAGGATGAGTGTATCTGTTTGATATTTTTCCGAATGATTAATTTGAACTGATGAAATTTTGTCAAACTGTATTTCAATATCTGTAATCTTTGATTCGAAATGAATTTCACCTCCTGCTTCTAAAATAACATCCCGCATTGCAGCAATAATTTTCGGTAGTTTATTGGTACCGATATGAGGATGTGCGTTAACCAAAATGTCCTTATCTGCCCCGAATCGTACAAAAGTCTCAAGCACTTTTCTAACATCTCCCCTTTTGCTGCTTCTTGTATAAAGTTTGCCATCACTGTAGGTACCCGCACCGCCTTCACCAAAACAATAATTGCTTTCGGGATTTACAATGCCCTCCTTATTTATCCTTGCAAGATCAAACCTGCGTTCTCGCACATTTTTACCTCTTTCAAAAATTACAGGTTTTATGCCCTTTTCAATTAAAGTAAGCGCAGCAAATAATCCCGCAGGTCCACATCCTGCAATCACAACATGTTGCCTATCTTTTACTGAAACAAACTTTGGAATGTATTGGCTTAGCTGGGATTTTGGTTTATTAGAAACGGATATTTTCAGGTTGATCTTTACATTTTTTGAGCGGGCATCAATAGAACGTTTGAGGATTTCAAAATAAAAATCTTCTTTATAGTTGAGATGATGCAAAAGTATTTCCTTAATGGTTCTTTCATCTGTAGCCTCCTTTGGAGAAAGCGATATATCAATTATTTTATTCATGAAGATGCGAATAAGAATAAATGAGAAGAAATTGTATTAGAATCATACCGTCCAGTAACCCAAAGTATAAAAAATTGTCTTGCTTTTTTCTTGTTGTATAAACTGTCAAACCCGTAATGAGCATAGAAACTCCTACCGGCACCCTGTAATCGACAATTTTGCTATCATTTTGCATATAAAAATGAATGCCGGCGGCAATAAAAAGGCAAATAAAAGACAATGAATATGTATTTTCAACTCCCAATAAACCCGGGATTGTCTTAACGTCATTCAATGCATCAATTTTCATATCCTTAATATCAAAGGGCAATGCAATCGCAAAAATGAATAAAAAATTTGTTGCAAACAGCAAATAAATTTTTATGCTCATAATTTCAACCCCAGCATCTAAAGCCGGTAAAACGCTTGCAATGTAAGCCCAGACAAAACATATCAGGAAGATTTTAACTATTCCAACATCCCTTAGCCTGAATTTTTTCCCGTTCACAAGAAAAGATATCCCGTACATTACGGATATGACTCCCGGCACAATAAAGGCGAATTGAATGTTTTTTTCCAGGTAAATAAAGAAAATAAAACAACCAACAAAAGCAAATACTGCGAGTATACGCATATAAAATAAATGCTTTAGAAAATAATTCCACCTTTCTTCGGGTTCGTAACTTCGAATGCGATGTATTGCTGCCAATCGAATTAGAAGATAAACAAATAAAGTTGCAATACCATTAAAAAAAATGAGAAGCTTAGTTTTTGGTTCTGCCTGTAGAAGATAATATGCCTCTAAAGTAAAAGCTAAAGCACAAACTGCGATGAACAGGTTAGAATATAAAACCCACTTAACTACCCATTGTAAAAATTGCTTCAATATTTCTGCGTACTTTCGGACAAAATTAAAAGAATTCATGCAGGTAGTTTTGCAGAAAGGTAAAGGAAGAAGGGTTGAGGGCGGTCATCCGTGGGTATTTAAAAACGAAATTGAAACTATACATGGAGATCCCAAAACTGCTGATATTGTTGAAGTTTTTAATTTTAAAAAAGATTTTATTGGAAAAGGATATATTAACGAACAATCGCAGATCACAGTACGACTTCTCACAAGAAACCCAAATGAAACAATTAATAAAGATTTTTTCAGAAACAAATTATCAGCCTGTAAAAATTATCGTGAAAAACACAATTACACCAATAATTACAGGCTTGTTTTCGGTGAGGCGGATTTCCTTCCGGCTTTAGTGATTGATAGGTTTCATGATGTGTTTGTTTTACAAACTTTAAGTGCAGGCATAGATAAATGGAAAAATGAGCTCATAGAAATATTACAAGAAGATTTTAAGGCCGAGAAAATTTATGAACGAAATGATGCCGCTGTACGGTTGCTTGAAGGATTAGAGGAAAAAAAAGGTTTTCTTTCAAAAGAATTTGATACAAACATTATAATCGAAGAGTCAGGAGTTCGGTTTTTCGTTGATATTGCAAACGGGCAGAAAACGGGTTTCTTTTTAGATCAAAAAGAAAACAGGAATGCCATAAAATATATTGTGAAAGATGCAACAGTTTTAGATTGTTTTACCTACACCGGTTCGTTTGCTTTGCATGCAGCTACCTATGGAGCAAAGCATGTTACAGCTCTTGATATATCGGAGGATGCAATTGAACTCACAAGGAAAAACATTGCTTTAAATAATTTTAAAAATATTGAGTGTATTTGCCAAAATGCCTTTGACCTATTGCCACTATGGAGTAAAGAAGGAATCCAATACGATGTTGTTATTCTTGATCCCCCGGCATTTACAAAAAACAGGAAGGGAGTTGAAAATGCAATAAAAGGGTATAAGGAGATTAATTTACGGGGATTGAAAATGGTGAAACCGGGAGGATTTCTTGTAACATTCAGTTGTTCGCATTTCATGGATGTAAATTTGTTTTATGATATTGTTGCAGACGCAGCAAAAGATGCAAAAAAGACTATAAGAGAAGTGCAGTTTCTTTCACAGGCAAAAGATCACCCTGTTGTTTGGGGCATTGAAGAAACCCATTACTTGAAAGGTTTACTATTACAGGTTTTGTAAAACATGGATATGTGAAATATCTTAGAAATAAAATCAAAACTTTATTTCGCCATTTATTGTTCTACTATTTTAATTTCATTGAAAATGTGCCTGATCAATTTCGCTTATCAGCATCATGCAAAATATAAATTAATTCTTGTTGGGAATAGAGATGAATTTTATAATCGGCCAACTAAAAAATTACACTGGTGGGATGACTCCCCGGATATAATTGGAGGTCGGGATATGAAAGATGGGGGTACTTGGATGGGTATGAGCAGGGATGGAAAAATTGCAGCCCTCACAAACTACCGTGACCTCAGGAATGTCAAGGAAAATGCCCCTTCACGGGGTAATATTTTAAGAAAGTATTTAAATGGCAGCACTCCACTTGATGAATTCCATGTTTTCCTGAAAACACAAGGAAGATTTTACAACGGCTTCAATTTATTATACGGAACTACGAATGAATTATATTACTATACAAACGCAGGTGAACGATGGCAAATGATTTTACCGGGTATATATGGTTTAAGTAATGCATATCTTAACACCCCATGGGAAAAAGTGCAGAAAAGCAAAACAGCATTTACAAAAATTATTGAAAACGAGGTAGTATCACCGGATAAATTTTTGACAATGATGTTTAATACAGAATTTGCTGCAGCATCTTCCCTTCCATCAACCGGGATTCCGTTTGAATTAGAAAAGAAATTATCTGCCATGTTCATTCAAACTGAAAACTATGGGTCCCGGCTCACAACTTTTATCAGCATCGACCAACAGAATCATGTACATTATCATGAAAAAAGTTATGTCCCAAAAGATTATGCATTTTTTGAATTTCTAATTACAAAGGCTTAAAACTATTTTTGCATTACAGCATGAATTCTATCATTTTTGAATCTCACACATATCTTATTCAACTTCCCTACAGGGATACATGGTATTTTGATGTAGTTGTAATTCTACTGGTAGTAACAATCTTATATTTATTAATCCGTCGCAGAATAAGGCAATCAGCTGACCTGCAGAAATTATTACGGGAGAAAGTTCGGGAGAAAACTCAGGAACTAGAAGCACAAAAAGAAAGAGCAGAACAAAGTGAAGAAGCTAAAGAGCAGTTTTTAGCAAATATGAGCCATGAAATCAGAACCCCAATGAATGCCATTGTGCAGGCTACAAGAATATTATTGGAAAATGAACCGGGTGAAAATCAGATTAAGTATCTACAAGCAATAAAACATTCCTCTGACAACTTATTGGTTATTATCAATGATATACTTGATCTCTCAAAAATTGAAGCCGGGAAGCTCAGTTTTGAGGATATTGATTTTAATTTACGGGAACAAATACAGACCGCTTTTGATACACTAAAAATTAATGCAGATGAAAAAAAACTCGCTTTAAGCTATCAAATTGCTTACGATGTTCCTCTTTATTTGAGAGGTGACCCTTACAGATTGAATCAAATCTTACTAAACCTTGCAGGAAATGCCATTAAATTTACTGAAACCGGTACTGTAAAAATAAATGTACAAAAAGAGAATGCTTTTGACAACTACATAACTCTTAAATTCTCTGTGACTGATTCAGGCATTGGAATAGCAAAAGATAAACTGGAATATATTTTTGATATGTTCACACAGGAAACCTCCGGTACTACACGGAAGTTTGGAGGAACTGGTTTAGGTCTTGCCATTTGTAAAAGGCTTATAGAGTTACAGGGCGGAAGTATACATGTTGATAGCGAAGTGGGTGTAGGTTCAGTGTTTCATTTCCTTTTAACATTCAGTTTGGCTACAAAAAATGAACATGATATTGTTCCAGTAAATAAACTTTCAGTCAATCATATTCACTTGGATGGAATTAAGGTTTTACTTGCCGAAGACAATGAATTTAATCAGTTAGTAGCAGTAGATACACTTGAATCCAGCATTAATAATATAAAAATAGATGTTGCTAAAACCGGGAAAGAAGTTATAAATCTCGTTACAAAAAACTATTATGACGTAATATTAATGGACCTTCAAATGCCGGAAATGGATGGTTATGATGCAACAAAAACAATAAGAGCGATGAGTAATCCCACTATAAATTCTATTCCAATTATAGCCATGACGGCAAGCGTTATTAAAGCTGAAGTTGATAAGTGCTACGAAAGCGGAATGAATGAGTTTGTAGGTAAACCCTTTAATGTGGAAGAATTGGTAAACAAGATTTCAAAAGTGATTAAACAATAAAAATAGAATGAATACTTATCAATTTATAAACTTGAATTTTTTACAACAATTTACTCAAGGTAATCCTGAAAAAATGAAAAAGTATATTAGTATGTTTTTACAATCAGCGCCCGAGGCTATTACTACAATGAAAAAACAACATGCAGAAAAAGATTGGCCGCATTTGAAAACTACTGCACACTCACTTAAGCCCCAGTTAGCTTATATGGGTATTGAAAGTCTGAAAGAAACTATTTTGCGCATTGAAGAATATGCCGGCGAAGAAAAAAACCCTGATGTAATTTTACAACTTATTGAAACAGTTGAAGCTAACAGTGTTATGGCTTTTGATGAGTTACATCAAGCGATAGAATCACTAAATATGTAAAACTAAAATTATGAAAAAAGAAACCGTATTTATAGTTGACGATGAGCCCATGCATGCCCAAATGATGGAAGATTATTTAAAAGATAAATTCCCTGCATTCAGTATTTTTAAATATGCAACAGGCGAAGAATGTAATGATAACATGGATAAATCTCCTGGAATTATAATTCTTGACTATCATTTAAATGCTGTTGATAAATCTGCAAGAAATGGCGCTCAAATTCTGGAACACATCCGGAAAAATTATGAAGGCATTGAGGTGATCATGATTTCGGGGCAGGATAAAATTGATGTAGCAGTGGATTGTATGCGATTGGGAGCTTATGATTATGTTGTAAAAAATGAAACTGCTTTCATTCGGACAGAGAATGCTATCAACAGGTTGTTTCAGCACAGAGTTGTTTTGCATAACATGAAAAAATACAGGAAATGGTACCAGTTATTACTTTGGGGTTTGATAATAATTATTTCCGGCACTTTAGTACTTACAATTGCAGGGTTTTTAAAATTAGAATAACAGAAGCTCAGTAATTTTTTACATCTTCAAAAAAACCTGTTTCCCTGTTTTTCTTCACCTCATCCCAGTTAAAATATCTTCCATTCATGGTTATATAAACACCATGCTTCAAGGTTTGTACAAAAGATAATGCGCAGCCCATGTTAAACAATCCATCAGAACTTCCAAACTTATAGGGTATCATAGCACCGGTGAGAATAATAGTTTTGGGAATGCTTGCAGAGGCGATCATAACCGCAGTTTCGACCATTGTATCCGTTCCATGAGTTATAATTATTTTATCATCATCACAATCCTTACAATGTTCAGCTATTCGCCTTCTGTCATGGTCTGTCATGTGTAAACTGTCAATCATCATAAGCGTTGTTATCTGGACAGGAACAGTGCACCTACCGAGTTTCAGGATTTCTGGTAGATGTGTTTCCTTAAAATATAATTGCCCCTTTATCTCATCATATTCTTTATCAAAGGTGCCTCCTGTAACAAAAATACGGATACTCATAAATGTATATTTGATTGAAAGATAAAGAACAATACTAAAAATTCAAAAGCTCAGTCTTGTAATGCGATAAGTACCTTTCTGAT
>JBJXHH010000136.1:0-5439 GCA_046160675.1 Chitinophagales bacterium | reverse complement strand
TTCATATTTGTTTCTTACATGGTAAATTTATTCTTGAACATTCAGGCAATCCTTTGACCAAGAAAATATTTTCTGTTCTCGCTTTTCTGCTTAGCTGCAATTCTTTTTTGCAGGCGCAGGTTTTTTGGACGGAAGCCTTCGGTTCCGGCCCGAAAAACACCAGCGTTGATGCGCTTGACTCAGGTAATGGTCCCTGGGACGAAATAGCCATCGGCTCACAGGGAAGCAATGCTAACTCCTGGTTTGCAAGTAAGGAAGAATGCGGCAATGCCGCAGGAACTTGCGGATCCACCTGCCCTACTGATGCCAGCCTGCATGTAGGCAGTGTATCTATCGGCTTTTGCTCAGGAGGAGATTGCGGAGCTGCCTATCTTGCATCTTCCACTTCAAAAACAGAGAAGGAAGCCATATCTCCTGACATCAGCACAGCAGGATACGGCGGCATCACACTTTCATTTAATTACATAGGTTATGGCGAAGGCACTCAAGATGTCGCCAGTTGGAGTTATAGTTGCAATGGCGGATCATCATGGACATTTGTTACAAACCTCACAACAAACTGTTGTACAAGCGGTGGAGCAGCAACGGGTTGTACTTCCGGTAGTTGCGGGTTATTCGGCTGCCAGGGAAGATGGACCTCCTACAGTTACAGCCTCCCCTCCTGCGCAGACGACATTTCAAATTTCAAGATCAAATTCACTTGGAAAAATGATAGTGACAACAACGGCAACGATCCCTCTTTTGCCGTTGATGACATCACACTTTCCGCTTCCGTTTTGCCGGTTGAACTTGTTGTATTTACTGCACAAGCAATTGCCGAAGGGTACGAGGTACAATGGGTTACTCAAACGGAAATAAACAGCGATCATTTTGTGCTGGAACGTTCATTTGACGGAGAACAATTCATCAGTATCGGTCATGTTGTCGCAGCAGGAAATTCATTACAACAAAGATTTTATGAGTTTAGGGATGATTATTTTTTCAGCGGTACAAGATACTATCGTTTAAAGCAGGTAGATACTGACGAAAGTTTTAAATATTCAAATATCATAAGTGTGCAGGGAACAAAAACCCAGAATTATTTTGTGCAGCAAACTTCAGATCAGCTTATTCTTACTTCCGTGCTATTGAAAAACTCTGTTTCTCATTTTGAATTGAACAATATCTCAGGAAGCAAACTGGCGAGTTATCCGGTTGTTAACGAAAGTACTTCTTTTGCATTTGATCTGCAGAACATCCCTCCGGGTTTTTATATTTTAGATGCGAAAGACACTGCCGGCAACTCTGTCCTCGTTTATAAATTCGTAAGCAATTAGCTTTCTGCAAGGCTTTTAGACTGTTCTTGCCATCTTCCTTTTCATTCGTAACTTTGTATATCTTACAAACAGAAGTGAGGTATGAAAGAAGCTCAACCCTATCACCCGAAAAATAAAGTTCGTATTGTTACAGCAGCCAGTTTATTCGACGGGCATGATGCAGCCATCAATGTGATGCGCAGGATCATCCAGGCTACTGGCGTAGAAGTGATACACCTGGGGCATGATCGCAGCGTTGAAGAAGTAGTAAACTGCGCCATCCAGGAAGATGTACAGGCGATAGCTATGACCAGCTACCAGGGCGGGCATGTTGAATATTTCAAATACATGTTTGATCTGCTGAAAGAAAAAAATGCTTCACACATAAAAATTTTCGGAGGAGGAGGAGGCACTATTCTACCAACAGAGATTGAAGAATTGCAGAACTACGGCATCACAAGGATCTATTCGCCCGATGATGGCAGGGCGATGGGTTTACAGGGAATGATCAATGACCTTGTTGAACAATCAGATTTCCCAACAGGTATCAACTTGAACGGGGAGATAAAAAAACTTGAATCAAAAGATTGGAATGCCATTGCAAGGTTGATCTCCGTTGTTGAAAATAATGAAACACTTGGCGCAAACGTTTTAGCGCAAATACAGGTGATGATGAAAAATTCTGTAACACCTGTTTTAGGAATTACAGGAACAGGCGGGGCTGGAAAATCTTCATTAGTGGATGAATTAGTGCGCAGGTTTTTAGTTGACTTTAAGGATAAGACGATAGCTGTTCTATCCGTTGACCCTTCAAAAAGAAAAACCGGCGGCGCACTATTGGGCGATAGAATTCGCATGAATGCCATTAATAACCCGCGGGTATACATGCGCAGCATGGCCACCCGGCAGGCAAATCTTGCACTGAGTAAACATGCTGATGAAGCAGTAAAAATTTTAAAGGCCGCACAGTTTGATCTTATAATTCTTGAAACATCCGGCATCGGGCAAAGTGATACTGAAATCACAGAACACAGTGATGTGAGTTTATATGTAATGACGCCTGAGTTCGGTGCTGCAAGCCAACTGGAGAAGATTGATATGCTTGACTTTGCAGATATCATCGCCATCAACAAGTTTGATAAGCGGGGCGCTCAAGATGCCCTGCGGGATGTGAGAAAACAATTTCAACGCAACCATAAATTGTTTGATAAAGATGTTGAAACCATGCCTGTGTTTGCAACCATCGCCTCGCAGTTCAATGACCCGGGAACGAACCAGTTGTATCGCCACCTCATGGATACCATCAAAGAAAAAACAAAAGTTGACCTGCATTCTGATTTTCATATCACCGATGAGATGAGTAAAAAAATATTCATCATTCCGCCACACAGAACAAGATATCTTTCAGAAATAGCAGAGAATAACCGCAGTTATGATACATATGCGGAAGAACAAAAAGAAATTGCGCAAAACTTATTTGCCATCAGTAAAACAAAAGAACTGGTTGCTGATACTGAGATAAAAAATAAACTTGAAACAGAATACAAAAAATTAGAAAAGAAAATTGACGGGGAAAACCTTGATCTTATTCAAAACTGGAAGCAAAAGACAACCAGCTATAAAAACGAACATTACATTTTTAAAGTAAGAGACAAGGAACTCAAAATAAAAACACATACTGAAAGCTTAAGCCATCTGCAGATCTCAAAGATTAGTTTGCCGAAGTATGAAGCATGGGGAGATATATTAAAATGGCAGTTACAGGAAAATGTGCCGGGCGAATTTCCTTTCACTGCAGGCATTTATCCTTTTAAGCGGGAAGAAGAAGACCCGACGAGGATGTTTGCAGGCGAAGGCGGACCTGAAAGAACGAACCGCAGGTTCCATTATGTAAGCAAAAGTATGCCTGCCAAGAGATTGTCAACTGCATTTGACAGTGTTACACTCTACGGCAACGACCCGGGTTATCGCCCTGATATCTATGGAAAGATCGGGAACAGCGGCGTAAGTATTTGCTGCCTTGATGATGCAAAAAAACTGTACAGCGGTTTTAATTTATCTGACCCGAAAACTTCTGTGAGCATGACCATTAACGGGCCTGCGCCGATGCTGCTTGGGTTTTTCATGAATGCTGCAATTGATCAGCAGTGTGAGGTTTACATTAAAGAAAATAACCTGGAAAAAGAAGTTGAAGAAAAAATAAAAGCAATTTACAAGGGCAAAGAAACTATGCGCCCGAAATATCATGGTGAGATTCCGGAAGGAAATAACGGGCTTGGTTTGATGTTGTTGGGTATAACCGGTGATGAGGTATTGCCAAAAGATGTGTATGAAAAAATAAAAGCAAAAACATTGAGCCTTGTAAGAGGAACTGTGCAGGCGGATATTTTAAAAGAAGACCAGGCACAAAATACTTGTATCTTCTCTACTGAATTTGCTTTGCGGCTGATGGGCGATGTACAATCTTATTTTATTGAAAACAAAGTCCGTAACTTTTATTCCGTTTCCATCTCCGGTTATCACATTGCCGAAGCCGGCGCAAACCCCATCACCCAGCTTGCATTTACGCTTGCAAACGGCTTCACTTATGTAGAATATTATCTGAGCCGGGGCATGAATATCAATGATTTCGGGCCAAACTTATCTTTCTTTTTCAGCAATGGCATTGACCCGGAGTATGCAGTAATAGGCAGAGTAGCGAGGCGCATCTGGGCGAAAGCAATGAAGCTAAAATACAATGCTGATGAGCGCACACAAAAACTGAAATATCATATTCAAACAAGCGGCAGAAGTTTGCATGCGCAGGAAATTGATTTTAATGATATCCGCACAACGCTGCAGGCTCTGTATGCTATTTATGACAACTGCAACAGCCTACACACAAATGCATATGATGAAGCCATCACTACCCCAACGGAAGAAAGTGTGCGCAGGGCGATGGCGATTCAACTCATCATCAACAAAGAACTTGGATTAGCGAAAAATGAAAACCCCATCCAGGGTTCCTTTATTATTGAAGAACTCACTGACCTTGTTGAAGAAGCTGTGCTGGCCGAATTCGACAAGATCACAGAAAGAGGGGGCGTACTGGGAGCTATGGAAACAATGTACCAGCGGGGGCAAATACAGGAGGAGAGTTTATATTATGAAACACTAAAACATACAGGTAAGTATCCGATCATTGGTGTAAATACTTTCCTCAACAGCAAAGGCTCGCCAACAATTTTACCGAAGGAAGTGATCCGTGCGACAGAAGAAGAAAAAGAAAATCAAATTACAACTTTGAAGAACCTGCATGAAAAGAATAAAGACATCATACATGATCAGCTACGCAGTGTGCAACTTGCAGCCATTGAAAACAAAAATATTTTTGAAGTACTGATGGACGCCTGCAAACATTGTTCTCTCGGAGATATAACGCATGCTTTGTTTGAAGTAGGCGGACAGTACAGGAGGAATATGTAAACCGAATCGTTCAATTTTATTCTTATATCAAAAGATATTTGAGTATCTTTAGAAAAGGAAAATGGAAAAAGTAGTTAGAAAATATCAACTGGGAAAGGAACCGAAGGATCATGAATATTGGCTGACAAAGACCCCCCAGGAACGGATTGCTGCACTTGAGTTTATAAGATACCAGGTTTATGGAGATGAAATTGACAAAGGACTTCAAAGAGTTCTTAGAATTGTTAAACAAAAATGATGTTCATTACCTGATTGTCGGGGCTTATGCAATGAGCCTGCACGGGTATGTTAGATTTACGGGAGATTTGGATGTTTGGATACTCCCTGAATCACAAAATGCAAAAAAAACTCTGTTGGCACTACATGAGTTTGGGTTTTCCTCGTTGCAAATAAATGAAGCGGATTTGATAAAAAAAGATTCGATTATCCAGCTAGGTTATCCCCCGGTAAGAATTGACATTATTACTTCAGTTTCAGGTCTTGATTTTGAAACCTGCTGGGCGGAAAAACTGACAGAACCTATCGATGGGATACTTGTTAACTCACTCTCACTAAAAAATCTCAGGAAGAATAAATCCGCTTCCGGCAGAAAAAAAGACCTGGGCGATTTAGATAACCTACCTGAAAAATAATCATCAGAACAACTCCTGTTGTTTTTCATAAAACTTCGGCTTTATTA
>JBJXHH010000135.1:0-13105 GCA_046160675.1 Chitinophagales bacterium | reverse complement strand
AGGAAAGATCTTGAAAAAGTATTTCTGCTTGCGAGATTGCGGCCGGCTTTGTTTGGGGAGGGCGATGTTGCTTTTTTTAATATTGCGCAAGCTCAGGTTAAAAATATCAATACAAGGGAACTTGCATTTGTAAATGCTAATGACAGTACTGAAAAAGGTTATCTCAATACATTTAATCATATTACTGCGCAAGCATTCATTACATCCTGCTTTTATGAAGAATTAGCAGATTTTGTGGCTGATGCTCATGAACGCCATCACCATCCGGAATTGATACTCGGGAAGTTTACAAAGGAAAAACTTGAAGATTTAGCAGAGGGTCCGGTTGACAATTATGTTGATGTAATTAATAATGAGTGGGGGCAGGAATTAGGCAAACAGCTAAAGAAAAAATATCAAATCAGTATAGAAACTTACTGGACTCCCGAATTACTTTCCAATTATCTTAATGACATGCAGAGTTACTATAGCTGGGCATTTCAAATCGGGTTTAAACCATTTATGCCCGGAGATGAACAAGTGATAAAGTTTTCCAAGAAGTTAAATGCCGTGATGAAGGGTGTTTAGTTATTCAATTTATTTGAGTTGCACTTTTCTGTACTCAAATATTTCCTTTTTATAATACAAAACAACTGCAACCACCCCCTACAAATTCTCCATAATAAAATCAGTCATTAGCTCATAGAGATGATACCTTGTAGTTCCGCCGTAAATACCATGATTGCGGTCTGGATACACCATCAATTCAAATTGTTTGTTGTTTTTTATGAGTGCATTTATCCATTCATACGTATTTTGCACATGAACATTATCATCTCCAGTTCCATGCACAAGTAAATAATTTCCTTTCAATTTATCAGCAAAACTTGTTGGGCTGTTGGCATCAAATCCATCAGGATTTGTTTCTAATGTACCCATGTAGCGTTCTGTGTATATGTTATCATAATATTTCCAGTTACTAACAGGTGCCACAGAGATAGCAGTTTTAAAAACATCAGCGCCTCTTGTAATACACAGCGCAGCCATATATCCGCCATAACTCCACCCAAAAATGCCTATGCGTTCTTTATCAATATAACTTAGGGTGCCGAGATATTTTGCCGCCTCAATCTGATCATCTGTTTCATATTTTCCAAGTTGTTCGTATGTAACATTACGAAAATCCCTACCTCTGGCTCCTGTCCCCCTGTTGTCAACGCTCACAACAATAAAACCCATTTGTGTAAGCATGTTATACCATCCAAAATCAACCCAATCATAACTGTCTAAAACTGTTTGTGATCCTGGCCCGCCGTACACATACATGAATACAGGATATTTCTTATTAGGATCAAAATCTCTCGGTTTTAACATAAACCCATTTAATGAAACACCTTTACTTGTTTTAAATGAAAAGTATTCGTGTGATGCTAATGCTAATGATTGTAAATATTCTTTTGTTGTATAGTTTTCTTCCAACACACGGATTTGTTTCCCATCTCCATCATGCAGGGTAACATATTCCGGAGTAGTGTAGGTAGTGTTAGTGCTGATGTAATATTTGTATCCTTCGCTGAACTCTGCGCTGTTCATACCCTTCCTGTTTGTAAGTTGCTCCTTTTTTTTGCCGTTCAATTTTATACAATACAAATGCCGCTCAAATGGAGATATTTCAGCGCTCAAAAAAAAGACATTGTCAGTTACGGCATCATACCCTTTAAACTCTGTAACATCCCAGTTGCCTTTTGTGATTTGCTGCACAAGTTTTCCCGTCATGTCGAAATGATAAAGGTGATTATATCCATCCCGTTCACTGCTCCATATAAAACCTTTATTGTCCTGCAGAAAAGTGAGATCATCTTTTATTTCGATGTATGTTTCGCTTGTTTCGTTTAATAATAAAGATGTAGTTCCTGTTGTCGCATCAGCAGACAATAACTTCAAATCATTCTGCAAACGATTCATTGTTGTAACACATAATCTGTTATTATCAATCCATTTTATCCTGGGAATATATTCAGGACTCCCGGTGTTTACTTTTATTTTACTTTTTGTTGCAAGATCATAAATATAAATTTCCACTTTGCTGTTCTTCTCTCCTACTTTTGGGTATTTGAACTTGTATTCCTGTGGATACAACTCTCCTTTGAAAGTTGTCATATAAAATTCAGGAACCTCCGTTTCATCAAAACGATAGTAAGCGATCTTATTTCCATCAGGACTCCACTCAAAACTTCTTATTAAAGCAAATTCTTCTTCGTATACCCAATCGCTACCTCCATTTATGATAGAGTTAAGCTTTCCATCTGAAGTAACAGAGTTTTCTATGTTTGTATTCAGGTCTTTGTAATAAAGGTTGTTGTCAAAAACATAAGCAACTTTATTCCCAGCTGGAGCAAAATCAGCATACATTTGTTTGCCTCGTTCACTTAGTTTTGTTGTGGTTTTAGTACTGAAATTGTAAATATAATTTTCATCAAATGTTGCCCACCTGTATCTCGGCTCAACATTTGTTTTCAGCATCACTGCCGTCTCATCGTCATTAAATGCATAATCATCAATTGCTGTTACCATGCCGTTCGTCATACTTGTCTCAAAAATATTTCCTGCTGTGTTTCCTGTAGCATATTCAAACTTTTCAATTGCAGTCCCTGTATTTACTGTGTAATGTAGGCCATCATTCATACTATTGAGCCCGTAGATGCCCTGACTATAAAATTTATAATTCACCCAGATATCCTCAAGTGTTATTTTCCCTGTCTGGGGAAAAATAGCAGAGGTAACAAAAAACAAAATGGAAAGACTGAAACACTTTTTCATTGAATTGATTTTTGCGAAAGATAAGGAATGAGAGCAATTTATATCACAACTAGTTTTCCTATCCTCATAAACTCCTCCCCTTTGATTTTGAAATGATAAACACCGGGAGAGAATACTATTCTATCGAGCTGGAGTTGTTGATTGGTTGAAATGGTGTTCTTATAGAGCATTTTTCCATTTGCATTAAATATTTCCAGACTAAATTGTTCCTGTATATTTCCTGCTATTGTAATTTCATTTCCTGCAGCAACGGGGTTAGGATAAATATTCACCGAATTATCGTCTCCTATGTTTTCTAAGTAAACCGATATCCCTTCCACATTTACATTATCAATATACAATGCTTGTCCCCAATGCCCTATATTTCTGAAAATTACTTGAACATTCTCTTCTCCGGCAGCTACACTGAGGTCAAGAGAGTCAGTTCTCCAATCATCTGCTTCGGGGTAAAATACATCAGGAGTATAGTCAGGCGCTGTTGAAAGGTCATCTCCCCCTGAGCGATAAAGTTCTGTGAATGTTTCCCCGCAATCAGTTGAAACTAAAATTACCAACGTATCAGAATATGCATTGCTATATTGGGCATATGCAATATCATAAAATAACTCAGGCTCGGTTACTCCGCTTAAATTAATGAATGCCCGCAAGTCTCCGTAAGCCCCTTGCAGATCATACCAGTAATTATTTGCCATAGCACTGCTTGTGCTTACATCATAACCTCCTGCTTCAGTGGTTTTATTCCAGATGCCCGTTCCTGCATTAATTCCTGTTGTTGTCCAATAAGCCGGTGGAAAAACCTCTTCAAATGTTTCAGAAATTTCAGACTGATCAATTTCAGAAACTGAAATAAGAATTGATTTACTGGATGCATTCCCGTTCATGTCTGTTACAGTTAAACTTACTTCATGTTCGCCTGCTCCGCTGAAAACAACCTTAGGGTTACGCAGTGTTGATACAGCCGGAGTTCCTCCTTCAAATGTCCAGTTCCATGTTGCACCATCATGCATTAATATGGAATGGTCTTCAAAATAAAAAGTATCTGCCTCACAATAAGTATTGAATTTATCTGCCATAGGTTGTGCTACAGGATTTTCTGGAAGTTCATATAAATCGCTTTGCCAGATGCCTTTTCCATATGTTGCCAGTCTTATTTTTCCATCCCGGTAGAATGGTTTTGCAATGTCAGTGTTGGCATAAAACGGAAGCCCGTCATTAAAAGCAAACCAGTCAGTAGAATTATTTCTGTAATATACAGCATAATTTGTGCAAGCGTATAATCCACCATCAGTACCTCCTGCATAAAAAATACTTCTTATCTCTTCGCCATCAAAAACAGAAGATGAAATATTATCCCAGTTTGCTCCGCCATCATCACTGTGAAATATTTTGTTGCCATCACTCCCACCCGGGTAAGCTAAATAAATATCATTTTCATTTTCAGGATTAACTGCCAGTAATATCCTGTCTTTACTTCCCGATGCAGAAGGAATTGTTAATTCAGTAAATGTTTCACCACCATCAGTGGTTTTCCATAAATCGCCGATATAGCCTGAAGCCGGTCTTTGACCAACATACATCACATCATGATTACTTCTTGCAATCTCGAAGTATCCGACTTTAGCATTCGGGTTTGTACCGAATTCATACACAACATTAAATGAAGCTGCGCCATCTGTACTTTTCCATAACTTATTTTCATTGCCAAGAAAAACAATGTTATAATTGGCAGGATGAAATTCCATCTCACTTGAATACGCACTCCAGTAACTTTCATTCGGAAACAACCCGACACCGCCATAAATAATTTCTTCACCAATTTCGTTTGGAATAATTGCGCTGCCGAGATCAGATGTATAAACTTTTCTGTTATTGCCGGGGTTTATATAACCGCTCGGTGGTTCAGAGCCGCCGAGTTGAAGGTAATTTCCTTCTCCGTAATTTTCATATTGGGTAATATTTCCGTTGTGATATAATCCCCCCACTGTCACATCTTCGTTCCACCCCTGGCCAAAGCCCCAGTAATCAGCACCATGAATTCCTGCACTTTTTCGTTGATTATCACTCACAAAAAAATCAGTAGAAAAGTTTACTCCACCGTCACTTGTTATCCAGTAACCAGTTTCTGTTGCACGAAAATCTTGCATATCAGGATGCATATCAACTTCATCAGCAACATACCCCCCCAATGGTGTGAAAGTATAACCACCATCATCGCTTTTCCAGAGATTCAATCCACCGATGAGTATTTTATCAGGATCATTATTGCTAGCCATCAATGCGCAGTTATAAAATCCCTGGTGATAGTTCCAGCCTACCCATCCAATGGCTAAGTTTTGATGATCAGCATCATAAGGTCCGCCTGCAGGGCCATTCGGTAAATACCAGTTTTCCCCGCCATCATCAGTCCTATAAACTCCGATATATCCGTAGTCATTCTCCTTTGCATCGCCAATTAAATAAGCATAAATACGATCAGGATCAGACAGGGTAACTGCAAGTCTTGCGCCTCCATCATACCTGTCAACATCTGTGCTGCTATACCATCCAATATCTTTCAGGGTGAATGTTGCGCCCATATCATCAGAAATAAAAAACTCAGACCGTTTCTCTGTCGGATTATTTTTCAATAAGTAGACGATGTTATTATCATCTGGTTTTAGCTTTATATCCCAGCACTTGTTTGTATAGATGGTTTCCCAACTTACGCCAGCATCTTCACTGCGATAAAGACCTGCATCAGAAGCAACTAAAACAATATCTGGGTTTGAGGGATTGACAAGGATTTCGTGTGGCCAAAGTGAAGTTGTTGACAAAATAGAGTTCCAAGTGATCCCACCATCATTTGTTTTATAAACGTTCCATCCGTTTGCAGCATAAACGATATCAGGTTCAACCGGGTCAATTTCTATAGCTTCAACACCAGCAAAATAATAGGGATCCGTTACACAATCCCAGCTTGTTCCACCATTTATTGATTTATAAATTTCTCCGGGTTCAGTACCACAAAATAAAATATCAGGGTTTGAAATTGATTGATCAATAGAGTACACATTTGTTTGATCGTTGCTTAATCCTCCATCAGAGTTAAATACCTGGTAAGGGCCGATGTTTTCCCAATTGCCCGCACCGCTTCGGATTGCAGCATTGTGTTTTTCTGCAAGCAGAGAATTTTTGATATTAAATTCTTCAATAGTAGGTAATACAACAAACCCATTTGCATTTACAAAAGCTGAAACAAACCTTCTCCATCGCTTGTAATATTGAGTATGATAATTTTTTTCAAATAGATGTTCATCATAATAAGTATTATAAAGTGCGTCTATTTCAAATACGTTGGGATTTTCAGAATACATTTTTTGCGCCCAAATGGGAGCTTGTTTAACCTGGTACTCAGCAGGTTCTTGGAAATAGATAAATTGTGCTGATGCATAAAAGCATGTAAAGAAGAAAAAAGAGAACAAAGAAAAGTTTCGCATAGCTTGTTGATTAAAGGTGTAACAAAGTTCGGAAAAAATGTGCTCAGAAATGAAGATACTAGATCAGGGAGATGCAAATACTATGCAGTGCGGAAGGAGGGACTCGAACCCTCAAGGCTTGCGCCATACGCTTCTGAGACGTACATGTATACCAATTCCATCACTTCCGCATACTTTAGAAACGGCGCAAAAATAAGGAATAGAAAAGGAAACTAAATTTATTTACCGGGAAGTTTTATATAGAAAGTTGATCCCTTGTTCTCTTCACTTTCTGCCCATACCTGGCCGCTATGGCGCTTGATAATTTTCTCTACAATTGCAAGCCCTACCCCTGTTCCATCTGAGAATTCATCACTATGCAGGCGTTTAAAAGGTTTGAACAGTTTTTCCTTTAGTTCAGTACTAAAACCAATTCCATTATCTCTGATAGAAATTGTAGTAGAGTCTTCATCTACATATCCAAAAAATTCAATGAGAGGAACAGGGCGGGTTTTAGTAAACTTAATGGCATTGCTGATTAGATTTACAAGTGCTAACCGTAACATTGAGTTGTCTGCATATAGTAGCGGTAGGTGCGTAATGTTGAACTGCACATTACTTAAGTCTTCATCTTTTTTCAAATCCTCTATAATATCCCTTATCAGGTCTTCTACATTCACTCTTTTTAATATGACATCTTGCCTTCCCATCTTGGAGTATAAGATGAGGTTGTCAATTAATGAACTCATTTTTGTAATACTCTGCCTGATCTGCCTGATATTTTCTGATCCTTCTTTCTCCAACTTGTCTTTATAATTCTTTTCAAGGAAGTATGCAAAAATATCAATGGTCCTAAGTGGCGTTCGCAAGTCATGCGAAACTGAAAAATTGAAAGTTTCCAGTTCTTTGTTCGCAATTTCTAACATACCTGTCCTCTCGGCGGCTTTTTGTTCAAGGTTTTCATTCAGTTCAGCCAATTCATGCTCTTTCAATTTTAGTTCAGTGATATCTGTGGAAATGGATAGTATCTCAGAGATATTTCCATCATTATCCTGAAGGGGTACTTTGATGGATTGTACCCAACGTTTTTCAAACAGCTCTCCTGCAGGAATTTCCTGTTCATAAAGGATAACAGGTTTTTTTGACAGGAAAACTTCGGTGTCTTTTTCAAACAAAACTTTTAATACTTTTTGAAAATGCTCCTTTTGAACAGATTTATATTGCATCACTGTTTTCACTGTACTACCGAGATAGTCAGCAAGTGCTTTATTTACAACTGCAAATTCATCGTTCGCATTTTTTACATAAACTGGGTTGGGGATGGCGTCAATTATCTGGTATAAATAATTTTTTTGCTGTTGAATCTCTTTTTCAAATGTCTTCAATGCTGATACATCCTGGTGTATGCCTGAGGCCCGAACAGGATTGCCATTTTCATCCCATTCTACTACCTTTCCTTTATCCTGTATCCATTTATACTCTCCATTACTAGCAAGCATACGAATGGTAACATCATAATAAGGTGTTTCGCCCCGTAGGTGTTTCTGAAATTCATCATATACTATCCTCACATCATCCGGATGCACAAACTTATCCATGAATTGTTCATTCATAACATTCATTTCAAAATTGTATCCTAGTATTTCTCCCCATCTTTTGTTGTGAAATATCCGGTCTTCCTGTATGAAGAAATCCCAGGTACCAAGTTCTGCACCCTTTAAAGCAAGTTCAAGCCTGGTTTCACTTTCCTTTAATGCTTTTTCTTGTTGTTTGCGTTCTGTTACATTTCTCGCAATGCCCTGAATGCGACCATCAGGAAGAACTACTGAACTTAACTCTGTTATTATCTCATCACCATTTTTACACAAAAGAATTCGTTCTTTTGTAAATCTTTTTTCCTGTCTTACTTCTTCCAGTACGCTTTTTCCGGCTTGTATAAACCTCTTCGGGAAGATGTTTTTTACCTCCATCCCTTTCATCTCTTCTCTGCTATAACCCATAAGCAGGCAAGCGCTTTCATTAACTTCCCAGAATTTATCATTTGTATCAATCACATAAATTGCATCATTTGCCTGTGAGATTAATATCCTGTAAAGTTCATCTTTTATATCTGACGCCTTCTCCTGCTCTGCTTTCTGAACAGACTTACATGCCATTGTTATAAATTCAGTGGCTGCTTTGGCAAAGGATTGTTCTTCTTGTGTCCAGGAACGAGTTATCCGCTTTTCTTCAAAACTTATAACCCCCCAAACAGTATCATCAAACATTACAGATACATCCAATCTTGAGTTAATACCCTGGGGTATGCAATAAGTATCTTTTAGTTCAACAAATCTGTGATCCCTCAATGTATTATTGCATTCAATCAACTTCTCGTTCAGCAGGTGAGTGAAATATTTTGGGCAGTGTTCAAAAATCAGATCTGGAGTTTTTTCTAACCTATTTGTGTCCCTATCGAAATTCATGAGGCAAGAGAGTTTCTTATACTGTTCATCAAATTGCCAAATATTTACTCTGCTTACTTGTAATGCCTCGGCGCATTCTTTAGCAATCATTTCTATTGCCCTTAAAAAATCCCCACTTTGTAAGGTCTCGTTTTTAGCAAGTTTAAGCAGGGTTTTATTTTGCCTTTTACTACTTTCTTCAGTATGTCTCAGTTCTGCCTGGGCTAGTTTTTTAGCATGAATATCTATTATACTGCCGCTTAATCCGATTACATTTTTATTATCAGAATAAAGAGCCTGAAATTTTGCTTCCGCAAATCTTAAAGCCCCTAATTTTGTTTTTATTTCCAATTCATAGTCAGCCGGAAGAGTATCCGGTCTCAATAATTTTATAATTTCTTGCTCTAGTGAAGATCCTCCCTCAGAAATTTGCAGAAAATCGTAACAATATTTACCAAGTGTTTCAGTTGTTGAATAACCGGTAAGATCCTTCCAGGCGGTATTTAGAAATGTAAATTTTAAATTGGTATCTACTGAGAATATCACATCCCTGGTACTTTCAATCAAGTTGTGATATTGCTTGCTCCTTTCGGTTAATTTTTCTTTTTCTCTTTGTTGGTCGGTTATGTCTGAAAAAATAGTAACAACAGAATTTACATTTTTACCTCCTGCCAGAAATGATTGAATTTCTGCAAACATAAAACTCCCATCTGCCTTTACAAGTTTGTATTCTGAAGACGAAAGAACTGTTTTTTCTGAAAGGGCTTTAATTTGTTCACTGAATTGGTTTTTTGAATCTTCTGCAAGGAACTTCAGAACACTGACCCCGGAAATTGATTCATTACTAGTCACACCCAGTAGTTCAGCACCTCTTCGATTTATAGATTGAATGATACCGTCTATATGTACTATTACCCCTGAGTTTGTATGTTCCATAAAACTCCGATGCAGCATGGATGATTCAGACAGGGTATTGATCTCCTTTTCCCGTTCTGTAACTTCAACACATGTGACAGAAAAGCCTTCTAAGTGATCCAGTTCAGGGCTGAATTTCGCAACATGCAAGTCGAAAAACCGACCCGATGATCTGAGTTTTACAGAAGGAATGATAAAGTTTTGTAAATAGCCGGCACTTAGTCCAGCTTGTTTCAAAACCTCTATCTTTTCGCTGAAATTCTCAAACAATCCATTAAAATCACGGGCTGGAAAAACCTCGGAACTTTGCTGAAACAGCCTGCTAAAGGTGGAATTGAAGTAGAGCAATGAGAACGAGTTATCTGCCAGGGCAATAGGCAAACTCAGATAATCAAGTCCTTTGTACTTTTCAGTTATTAGCCTAGATTCATTAGGGGACAACATTTTCACTCTGTAAATTTGGTGTGCTTAGCTAACATATTTCAATTTTTTATATTGTGTTTGTGACTATATAGTACTCCCTAAGACAGTACACAATACTACAATGCACTAAGCTAAAGAAAATATTATTACTGCATGTTGAAAACTATAAACATTATGTTTTCTTGATGTCCTGAATAATGACAAAAGTTTGCTGGAATGGTTCGAAAGCAGCATATAATTGTTCAAAGAAAACATTCCCCTGAAGCGTATAAAATTGAAGGAAATTTTCCTTCCTTTCCTGCAAATCCCCGGAAGGGAATAACTTATGCTTTATGTTACGGATTTGACTGATACTAGTTTCTGCTCTTAGTTTCTCGGCTTTCAAAAGCTTTGCTTCAAGTTTTTGAAATGAGTTGAGGAGGTTTTGTTTTTCTGCATTTACTGCATTCTCCAAAGAACTATCAATTGTAACTGCTTGCTTCTTAATTTCCTCGAGAATATTTTCAATTTTCTCTCTTTGTTTTTCAAGAGAAAGCAGAGTAGATGTATTTGCTTTTAAAAAAATTTTTAAAAGAGTTTCTTCTTCAGCAAAAATGTGTGCAGGTTGCAGTTTAAGCTTCTGCATTTTTGCGGAAGTGATATTATCAATAATCAAAGCAGAGTTACGTAATAACAAAACAGGAAAGGTAATATTGTGGTGATTAAACAATTCCTTTAACTGAAGCCAGTAAGCGAGTTCTCCCCCACCCCCAACATAAGCCAAAGCAGGTAGTACTTTTTGCTGAAACAAAGGGCGAAGAATTACATTCGGGCTGAAATGCCGAGGATTGGTTTTTACTTCCTGTAAAATCTCTTCTTTTGAGAAAGTGATTTGTGTATTGAGAACCTGGTATTTATTGCTGCTGGAGTCAAAAGCAATTCTTTCCCGAAGATTATCTTTTAAATAGAATAAATTGATCTCCCGGGGGTTTGCCTGTATAGAATATTGTAATGCTAATTTCTCACAGGTTTTTGTAACGATGGAATAAGAAGACTGATTTGTTATCTCGTCTTCTGTTAAAGGGATACAAACACTTTTCAGATAATTATCATCACCATCAATAATTACTAACCCTTTTTCGCCAAATAAAGTATGCAAATATTTCCTTGTAGCTTGAGCGAGCGTTAATGAAGTGGTATAAGCATCCTCAAAAATATGAAAGATGTGTTTTGCATTTTCACTTTCGCCTAACACTGCCTTTAAATCATTTAGTACAGCCTCTATGCTTGATGGGTTAAGCCTCCCTGTCGCACCCTTTCCCTCTGTCTGCCAGCTAATCGTTTTTCCGAAAATGCTGAAGTGATTGATCTCATCAAAGTCATGATCTTCACTGCCGAGCCAAAAAACCGGGACAAAATTGTACTCGGGATTGAATTCTTTTAATGTTTTGCAAGTATTTATAGTACTTATAATTTTATAAATAAAATACAGCGGGCCCGTGAAGATATTCAGTTGATGAGCAGTTACTAAGCAAAAAGTATTAGCATTTTTAAGCAAATCTATTTGGGCTTCAGCACCATTTACCCCAGCATCTTTGTATTGCTTTAATATTGTAGCAGCGAGGTTGCTTCTGTCAAAAAATTCCTTTTGTTTTTTTTGTATTGCTTCTTTGAATGAGGATAATTCAGGACGGAGGTCATAAAACGGCATTAAAGATTCTTCACCGCTTAAGTAATCTAATATGATTTTGCTGAAAAAACCTGTTGAAGCGTAAGGAATTTCTGATTTCTGCATGTGAATATTTCGGCAGGGTGAAATTATACGGGAATTCCGTATAAATCAAATTCTTCAGCTGAAGTAATAGTAACGTTTGCAAAATCTCCCACCCGCACAAAATATTGTGATGCATCCACTAACACTTCGTTATCTACTTCGGGTGAATCAGCTTCAGTTCTGCCAATGAAATAATTCCCTTCCTTGCGATCAAACAAAACTTTAAACGTTTTGCCAACTTTCTTCTTATTGATTGCAAAAGAAATTTCCTCTTGCACCTGCATCACTCTTGCTGCTCTTTCTTTTTTTTCTTCTTCCGCCACATCATCTTTTAGTTCAAAACCAGTTGTACCTTCTTCATGCGAATATGTAAAAACACCCAGCCTATCAAATTTAACATCATTAACAAACTTGATTAGCTCTTCAATGTCATTTTCCGTTTCGCCCGGAAAGCCCACCAACATGGTAGTTCGTAGAGTAATAGAAGGAATTTTTCGGCGAATTGAAGCCAGCAATTCATAAGTTTCTTCCTTGGTTATTTGCCGTTTCATTGCTAAAAGCATAGCGTTGCTTGTATGTTGTAATGGCATATCCAGGTACTTGCAAATATTATCCCGTTCAGCCATCGCATCTATAATTTCAAGGGGAAATTTAGAAGGATAAGCATAATGCAAACGTATCCATTCAATACCTTCAATGTCACTCAGTCGTCGGAGTAGGTCAGGCATCATGCGTTCTTTATAAATATCAAGCCCATAATAAGTGAGTTCCTGTGCAATCAATAAAATTTCTTTTACACCAATTCTTGCAAGATATTTTACTTCTTTTTCAATTTCATCCATGCTGCGGGAAACATGCTTTCCTCGCATGAGCGGAATGGCGCAAAATGAGCAGGTCCTGTTGCAGCCTTCTGAAATTTTCACATACGCATAATGTTGTGGGGTTGTAACTCTGCGTTCTCCTATAAGTTCATGTTTATAGTCAGCATTGAATTTTTTCAGCAATGCGGGAAGCTCCATTGTTCCAAACCATGCGTCTACTTCTGGGATTTCCAGCTGTAATTCATCTTTATAACGATGGCTCAAGCAACCGGTTACATATAACTTTTCAATCTCCCCATTTGCTTTTGCCGCAGAATAATTGAGGATTGTGTTGATGCTTTCTTGCTTTGCATTTTCTATGAACCCACATGTATTAATAATAATGATATTGCTGTCATCTTTTGCAGCTTGATGTTTAGCATCAATATTATTTCCTTTTAATTGTGTAAGCAAAACTTCGCTGTCAACTGTATTCTTACTGCAGCCGAGAGTGAT
>JBJXHH010000134.1:0-22805 GCA_046160675.1 Chitinophagales bacterium | reverse complement strand
AAATACTTTCCATCGCACGGGATTGGGGGCGTTGTATAATTCCAGAATTTCTTTATCTGATAAAACCCGGTTATAAATTTTCACATCATCAATATACCCGTTTAGGTAGCGTTCGTTCTTTGAGTTTAAAAAACTGCCTATCACCACAGGATCATTATCTAAAAATTGTGTGGTAAATTTTTTAGAAATAGCAGCAGCCAGTTCTCCATTAATATATAATTTCAAACTTTCATCATCATACGTCATGGAAATATGATACCATGTGTGTAGATCAATTTCATCTACTGTTCTACAGCCTGCCTGATTGGGTTCATCAAGAGACGTTACTGCTCCGAGTTTTTTACTGCCTATATCATAAAATAGAGAGTACCCCTCATAAAAATCATCAGTAGGATTTGATTTTGTAATTATGATTGGGTTAGCCATTACTCCCCTGCCATTGAAAATAGGGTTTTCAATTTTCACCCATAGCGAAACAGTACCTGAAGTCGGCTTCAAAACATCACTATTGCCAAGTATGATATAAGAAGCATTTGTTCCTTGTAGATATACAGCATGTTTTGTATTTCCGAACCTGTCTTTTGATTGATGGGTGAATGACATTATTGCTTGCATACCTTTCACATCATCAGTTGTGCTGCCTTCGTTAAATGTGTATGATGCTACAAGCCCATCAGTGACAGATGCCAGTAAAGGCGAAAGATATCCATTGATCAAAAAACTAATTAAGAAGATTTTCCACATCTCTCTATTCTGAGATTACTATGCTAAAGTAATTGAAATAATATTAAGTTTTAAGATAGTAGACCTTCTGTCAGTTGATACAAAGAAGTTTACAAACTGATGCGTATTTTTGAGCTGTAAATAAAAACTCTGATATGAACTTACACGAATACCAAGGGAAAGAATTAATAAAGAGATTTGGGGTTAAAATACAGGAGGGCATTCCGGTAAATACACCTGACGAGGCAGTTGAAGCCGCAAGACAATTACAGTCACAAACAAATACACAAATATGGGTGGTAAAAGCTCAGATACATGCCGGTGGAAGAGGAAAAGCGGGTGGGGTGAAGGTGGCGAAGAACCTGGATGAAGTATATGAAAAATCAAAAGCAATTCTCGGCGCAACTTTAATCACTCCTCAAACTGGAGCAAAAGGCAAGAAAGTAAATAAGGTTCTAATTGCCCAGGATGTGTATTATCCCGGCGCAAGCGAAACAAAAGAATTTTACATGAGTATGTTGCTTGACAGGGAGAAAAGCAAATATGTGATCGTTTATTCTACAGAAGGCGGCATGGATATAGAACATGTTGCGGAACATACTCCTGATCTCATTTATAAAGAATGGATTGATCCTACCATAGGTATCATGCCTTTTCAGGCGAGGCAGGTCGCATTCAATTTAGGATTACATGGCGACGCCTTTAAAGACATGGTAAAATTTGTGCTGAATTTGTACAATGCTTTTATGGGGAATGATTGCAGTCTGCTGGAAATAAATCCGGTATTGAAAACAAGTGATAATAAAATTATTGCTGTTGATACAAAGTGTGTGATTGATGGAAATGCACTTAGCCGTCATCCTGATATCGCAGGCATGCGGGATCTAAGTGAAGAAGATCCAACTGAGGTAGAAGCAGGCGCTGCAGGTTTAAACTTTGTGAAACTTGATGGAAATGTTGGCTGCATGGTAAATGGTGCCGGGCTGGCAATGGCAACCATGGATATCATCAAACTCAGCGGCGGAAGTCCTGCAAACTTTTTGGATGTGGGCGGAACCGCTGACGCAAAAAGAGTGGAGGCTGCTTTTAATATCATACTAAAAGACCCAGCAGTAAAAGCAATCCTGGTAAACATTTTTGGCGGCATTGTAAGATGCGACCGGGTAGCGCAGGGAATCATTGATGCATATAAAAGCATCGGAAATATTTCTATTCCAATCATAGTTCGCCTGCAGGGAACGAATGCTGAAGAAGCGAAAAAAATGATTGACGAAAGCGGACTGAAAGTAAGAAGCGCTATTCTTCTGAAAGAAGCGGCAGAACTGGTGGGAGAAGCTGTATTGTAAGCTACTATAATAAAACATAAAAAAGGTTGACAAATATTTGTCAACCTTTTTTACATATACATGCAAAAAATATTTTTGTTTGTTACAATAAAACAAAAACGCTTCCCGTTAGTGGGGATATTTTGATAACTCAGTACATTTTGGTTATCATAATTTCCCGTTAAGTTCCTCACTATTCTTAAACAAACAGATTGAATTTTTTTTACAACGATGCTTGCATGGTTATGTGAGGAAACCATGCATTGGCGGGGAATTACCCACTGCTGCAGCCGCAGCAGTGGTTTTTCATCACTGCTTTAGTTTCGCTGCCAGCCCCCAACCAGGCTGCATTCCAGCTTTTTGTGCAATCTAAAAACCCTTTTCATGTTTGCGAGATCACACATCCTGTTTTGTGCACTTTACATGCTTTGCTGCAACACTAACTCTGCGCAAAACATACAATACGCTTGCGATGCAGTAAACGTTGACTATACAAAGTTTTATTACTTGGCTATCAGTTATAATTTCAAACTAATACCCGACAATTATTCTGAAGGCATTGATTCAGTATATATCCCCGCTTATAAAAAGTTTAAAGTATTTAATCCGGATGGAGAAAAATATGTTGTGAAGTTCGCTGATACTTTGCAACATTATTCCTTTACAATTGATAAAAACATCTTCGATTGTAATGCCATTGTTACGAATGCAAGGTACTTTTCTTTTTCACTCATAACGCTTCCAATAAAGATCCGGGCTTTCCCAAAATATTATTTTGACTGGGAGGTGAATAAGAACCTTGGCGCTGGTTTCGGATACTACGGGCCCTGGAACCGCAGCCCCAACATTTCCCTAGGCATATTATTCAATGCTGGTGCAAGTTCTGTGTTGATTGACAGTTTTTCTACCTACGGGCTCACAAACGATTTTTTGACAGTAGATGTTCTTTCACTTGCTGTGGGAACTTGTTTCATTTTTGGGAGAAATTTTCAGATCGGCGTTGTAGGCGGGTTTGACTTTATGAGTTCAAGGTTTCATGATCTTTTTTGGGTTTACAACAAATATCCATGGTTCGGTTTCGGGGTCGGGTATACTTTCATCACCATCTTAGACCAGGGTTTTTGATTCATGTTTTCATACTGGGAGAATATTGAACAAGTGAAAAGCATTACATTGTGCTAAAGAAGCACAATTCGATGTGGATTCTGTGAAACCATTGAACTATAAGATTCTTCTGCTGCCACGAAAGAAAAAGAATGAGATGGAAAAAAATGAAGCAACACCACCTATAACTTATCCTCAATCCTTTATTTTTCCCCAAACGTAATTACCGGCATATCCTTTCGATATAAGAAATTTTGCAATCTTGTTTTTTGTTTCAAAAGGATTTTTTGTAGCATATTTCTTTTTTGCTGATGCAAGGAGTTTATGAAATGTTTTTTCATACTCATCATCATCAATCTCCTTTAGAGCTTTTTTTATACAGTACTCAGAAACTTTTCTTGCTTTGAGTTCACGGGTTATTTTTTCTTTCCCCCATTTAAGCATCCTGAATTTTCCCCCGGCGAAAGTTTTTGCAAAACGTTCTTCGTTCAGAAAATCTTCTTCAATCAATTTACTCATCACCTCCTCAAGTTCTTTTCCGTACACTTTCAGGCTGAGCAGCTTTGTACGAACTTCTTCATGGCAGCGCTCCTGGTAGGCGCAATATTTTCTCAGTTTGTTCAGAGTGCTGTCAGTTGCCATCGCAATAAAAATAAAAAACCCTGCGCAAAACAGGCAGGGTTTATAAATGTTTTTACACTCATTACCAGATCCTTGCTCTGTCAACCTCTGCCCTGTAAAGTTTATCGCCTTCTTTTACTGCAAACGCAGTATAAAACTCAGGCATATTGCACACAACCCCGTTTACCCTATACATACCCGGGCTGTGAGGGTTTGTCATCAACTGGTTGCGCATGGCTTCCGTTTTATAATCACCCGCCCAGATTCTTGCAAAACCGATAAAAAATCTTTGCTGGGGAGTAAAGCCATCTAGGATTTCGTTTGCTTTTGCCTGTTCGGTTTTCAAAAATGCATAATAGGCAATTGTTAACCCTCCAAAGTCTGCAATATTTTCACCGAGCGTTAAACTGCCATTGATACACATACTGTCAAGTGGGCAATAGCTTTCGTACTGGTTCACAACTACATCTGCCCTTTCACGGAATAACTTATCATCAGTAGATGTCCACCATTGTCTTAAATTTCCAGCTGCATCGTATTGCCTTCCTTCATCATCAAAACCATGAGTAATCTCATGCCCAATCACTGCTCCGATAGCTGCATAGTTTACAGCATCATCTGCATTGGGGTCAAAAAATGGTGGTTGTAAAATTGCTGCCGGAAAAACAATTTCATTATTACTCGGGTTGTAATATGCATTCACGGTTTGCGGAGACATGCCCCATTCTGTTTTGTCAACCGGCTGCCCGATTTTATCTAAATTTCTTTGCGCCTCAAATTCAAAACATCGCATTACATTTAAAACATAAGAGCCTCTGTCAATTTCCAGTCTTGAATAATCTCTCCATTTGTCAGGATATCCAACTTTTACAACTATTGTATTCAATTTCTGTTGCGCAAATTGTTTTGTACTATCACTCATCCAGTCAAGAGTATTAATGCGTTCACTGAATGAAGCTTTAATATTAGCTACCATTTTTTGCATGCGCTGCTTGCTTTCTTCGCTGAATGCAGTCTTCACATATTCCTGTCCAAGGGCTTCTCCCAATGTGAAATCGGCTGTTTCACAAACACTTTTCCATCTCGGTTTCATCTGTTCAACGCCCCGCAATTTCTTACTATAAAAATCAAAATGTTCTTTTACGTAAGCACTGCTCATATAGGGAGATGCTTCATCTACAAGGTGATAATTCAAATATGTTTTCCAGTCATTTATGCTTACTGAAGAAACCATTTCATTTAATGCAGAATAAAATTTGGGTTGCGCAACGTTGAGGGATGTGAAAGGCGGGGTTTTTAATTCTGTGAAATACGCAGCCCAATTGATATTTGAGTAATTTCTTTGGAGATCTTCAACTGTTTGAATATTGTATATTGCATAGGGATCTCTCATTGTTACCCTGTCCATGCTTGCTTTTGCAAGGTTTATTTCCAACTTCATGATCATGTCGGCATTTGTCTTTGCTTCAGCATCGGAGTTTCCCATGAGTACAAACACATTTTTTATGTGAGCAACATAGTCAGCCCTGAGTTGCTTTCCCTTTTCATCATTGCGCAGATAATAATCTTTATCGGGTAAACCCAAGCCGCCCTGCCAGAGTGTAAGAATTTGTTCAGCGCTGTTTTTTGCATCCTGCTGCACAAAAACATTAAACATAGGATTAGCAAATAATCTTTGCATTGCCGCAACCTGTGCCAAAATTTCATCTGTAGTTTGAATAGCAGATATTTTATCCAAATGTATTTTCAGAGGCTCAATGCCCGCTTTTTCAATTGCTAGGGTGTCCATGGCACTTGCCCAGAAATCGCCTACTTTTTGTGTATTGCTACCCTTATCTGCATTTGCAGCCGCAGCATCTTCCATTACTTTTTTAAGAGTTTCGAGGCTAAGGTCATCAAGCAGGTCAAAAGAACCGAAACGGGATTTATCTGCTGGAATTGGATTGGCCGCTATCCATTTTGCATTTACGAACCTGAAGAAGTCATCACCGGGGCGATAACTACTGTCAAGCATGGAGGCATCGATGGCTTTGTGATTATTCTTATCATTTGCTGCTGAATCTTTTTTTTCAGCACAGCCTGCTGCAAGAATAATAGGAATAAAAAGGAGGAAAAATGTTCTTTGCATGATAGTTCTATTTCTTTGATTTTGAGCGCCAAAGATAGCATGGAATACTGTAACCTCGGGGTTAAAAATTGTTAAGCAGGTAAGGAAAAGGAGTTAATACTTTTCTCTGTGTTGATGCAAAATCTCAAGCAAAAAATCTCTTGCCCTGAACAGGGAATTTTTAACTGTTCCGAGAGGGAGATTCATCTGCTGTGCAATTTCTTCGTAACTCAGTTCATCAAAATAACGCATTTCTACTAATTTTTTGTAACGGGGATTTAGTTTGTCAAGGATCTCATGCATGAGTTTCGCCCTTTGCTCTCGAATATATTTTTCTTCAGGGTCGGGGTTATCTGTTGCAATGTTTTTGGATAAGGTAAACCCTGTTTCATCATCACTTTCCTCATCAATACTTAGAACATGCAGTCTTTTCTTCCTGATAAAGTCTATTGTATTGTTCATGGCGATTTTAAATAGCCATGTACTGAAGGCGAAGTCGGGGGTATACTTCTCAAGGTTGTGAAATGCTTTACCAAAAGCCTCTAACGTCAGGTCATCAGCGTCATCCCGGTTATTTACCATTTTCAGTATCATATAGTTTACTGAATCTTTATAACGTTCAAGTAAAATTGCAAAGGCTTTTTGCTCCCCCTGTTTTGCACGGAGAACAAACTCATAATCTTCTTTCGCCCGTTGTGAAAAATTTACGTTTAATTCCACCTGTAATTTGTTTTGAACAGTACCGTTTTTGCAAAACGGAAATAATAAAACACCTGTAATATGTCAAACAGTTCAATATATTTTACAAGATCGGCTTCATCCAGTTTTTTGAAAGCGCCGCTGTAAACTACACGAAGGAGGATCATTCTGAGGATAAACCCAGCAAGAATGATATACCAATAATTACAGAATAATGCCATAAGGAAAATAAATAAAGCATAAAAAAGGATATGAGTGATTGTAAATAAACCGAGAAAAAATTTGTGTTTGAATTTGTAATATTTACCTGTAGAGAGATGCCTCGTTTTCTGCTCTCTCCATTCCTGCCAGTTTTGTTTAGGGGGAGAATATGTGAATGCATCTTTATCAAGTACTAAAGTAGTATTTTTACCTGTTGCCACTTTGTTAATAAACAAGTCATCATCTCCGCTTAACACAGTACGGTGTTCAGCAAACCCACCAAAGTCAAAAAATAAATCCTTTTTGTACGAAAGGTTTCTTCCTACTCCCATATAAGGGAGTTTAGCTATAGCGAACCCAAGGTAGCTGATGGCGGCATAGGCAGTTTCAAAACGGATTACTTTGTTTAAAAAACCCGGTTCTTTTTCATATGCTCCATAGCCCAGAACAATTTCTTTTTTTCCCGAATAACTAATTGCCATATTCCTTAACCAGTTTTCACTTGCCGGAAAGCAATCAGCATCCGTTAATACCAATGTATCATAATTTGCAGCTTTAATACCAAGGGTAAGGGCAAATTTTTTGCCTGCCATTAATTTGTTTACCTCCCCCACCTTCACTCTTTTCAGCCTGGGTTCTTTTTGTGCTAAAAAAAACAAATATTCAAGGGTACCATCCCCACTGTTGTCATCCACTACAATTACTTCAAATTGTGGGTAGTTTTGTGAAAGTATTTTAGGAAGATTCCTTTTCAGGTTTGTGTCTTCATTTCTAGCACAAATAACAACACTTAGCGGGGGGAGTTCTTTTGCATCTGCAGAGTTCTTCTTATACGAACTAACCCTGAAGAAAAAAAACAAAATATGAAAAATCTGATATAAAACAACTCCACAGAATAGATAAAAAAAAATCTCACAAAGTGGGCGAAGAATTTCCATTGGGTAAAATTAATTTTCCCCAGAATGAACAGATGAGAAAGTTTTACACAGTTACCTATTTTTGCGCCGATGTTTTTTCAGCTCACAGGTACGGACAATGTAACAAAAGCAAGAACCGGAGTTCTTACAACCGCTCATGGAAAAATACAAACTCCTATCTTTATGCCCGTTGGAACTGCCGGCACGGTGAAAGCTGTTCATTTTAATGATCTGCATGAACAAGTGAATGCTGAAGTTATTCTTGGCAATACTTATCATTTGTATTTGCGCCCCGGAACAGAAACAATTGAACAAGCAGGCGGGCTTCACAAATTTAATTCATGGGACAAACCAATTCTCACAGACAGCGGTGGCTACCAGGTATATTCCCTTGCACAGATGCGAAAGATTAGCGAAGAGGGAGTAAAATTTCGTTCACATATAGATGGTTCCTCTCATTTTTTTTCACCGGAGTATGCCATACAAGTTCAAAGAAAAATTGGAGCCGATATTATCATGGCTTTCGATGAGTGTACTCCTTACCCATGCGACAAAAGGTATGCAAAAAAAAGTATGGAGTTAACGCATAGGTGGTTGTCAAGATGTATAGATCAATTTTCAAAAACAGAACCTACCTATAATTATCATCAGTATTTATTTCCAATTGTTCAGGGAAGTACTTATGATGACTTACGTAAAATTTCTGCTGAGTTTATAGCTGAACAGAATTGTTCAGGTAACGCAATTGGAGGTTTAAGTGTAGGTGAACCTCATGAGGATATGTATGCAATGACGGAAACTGTATGCAACATCCTACCCTGGGAAAAACCCCGATATCTTATGGGGGTAGGCACTCCGGCAAATATTCTGGAAGCTATTGCGTTAGGGATTGATATGTTTGATTGTGTAATACCTACCAGGAACGGGCGCAATGGAATGTTGTTTACATCAGAAGGAATCATCAATATCAGGAATAAAAAATGGGAACATGATTTTTCTGCCATTGATGGAAATTCCACAGCTGCTGTAAGCAGAAACCATAGTAAAGCCTACCTGAGGCATTTGTTTGTAAGCCGTGAAATGCTGGGGCCGATGATTGCCAGTATACATAACTTATCTTTTTATCTGTGGTTAGTTTCTGAAGCAAGAAAAAAAATAACCGAAGGAAGTTTTTCAATTTGGAAAAAGGAAATGGTTACAAAAACAACACAACGCATTTGATGGGTAAACTCTGGAACATTCTTTTGTACCCTATCCGCCGCTGGACGACTTTGTTTGACAGGTATGTGATCAGAAAATTTTTAACTACTACTGTTTTCACTTTCTTCGCCATCCTGGCAATTTCTATCGTTATTGACTACAGTGAAAAAACCGATCGTTTTGTTAAAAACAAACCAACTGCAGCAGAAATATTTCAATATTATGTTGATTTTGCCCCGTATATTTTGTCATTGCTTGCGCCATTATTGATCTTTCTTGCAGTTATTATTTTTACTTCCAGGTTAGCGTATAACAGCGAGATAATAGCGTTTTTTAACAGCGGCGCAACGTTCAGCAGGTTTCTGCGGCCTTACCTTTTTTGCGGGTTTTTGTCAGGCTTGTTTCTACTGTATGCAAATCACTGGCTTGTACCTGAAGCAAACAAAGGGAAGATCGCATTTGAAGATAAATACATCAAACCCCCAAAAAAATATGAAAATAATATTCACCTGCGACTAGATGACCACACCATGGTTTCCCTGGAGCGCTATAAATTTCAAAGCAATGAAGGAACAAATTTTACACTTGAAAAATATTCAGGAACCGGCGCAAATAAATCTTTGCAATATAAAATTGATGCAGATAAAATTACTTTAATGCCGGGTGAAAATAAATGGCGTCTTAACAATTTCAGGCGCTGGACTGTTGACGGGATAAATGAAAAATACACAGAGGGGAAAATCCTGGATACTGTACTTCTTATGCAACCTGATGATTTTGATATAAGTGAAAAAATTAAAGAGGCATTAAATTATACTGAGATGGAAAAATTTTTAGAGGAGGAAAAAGCCAAAGGTTCCGGAGGGGTTGAATTTATTGAAGTAGAAAAATACAGGAGAACTTCTTATGCAGTGTCTGTAGTAATTATGATTTTAATGGGAGCAGCTGCAGGTTCTAAAAAAGTGAGGGGAGGTATGGGACTCAACCTTGTATTTGCCATTGCATTAAGTGCCCTATATGTGGTATTTCAACAATTCGCTACTACATTTTCAACCAAAGGAAGTTTGCCTCCTATTATTGGTACGAATATTCCAAACCTGATATTCCTGATTGTTACATTTATTGTTATTAGAAGAACTTCAAAATGAGTTACTTAAAACGGCACATCCTCATCATCCCCTATATCCTCCATTTTAGATTTTCTTGTGATGGTAGCTTTATTTTCTTTAACTGCATCAGCAAGAGGGGTTAAATTACCCGGAGTGTAGAATTCATCCAACTCAACAAACTTGATAAATTTATCAATAAACTTCACTCTGATAGTATCCAATGCGCCATTGCGATGTTTACTAATGATAACTTCGGCAATACCTCTTGTCGGGTTTCCGTTTTCATCAACATCAAGTCCGTAATATTCGGGTCTGTAAAGAAACATTACCATGTCAGCATCCTGTTCAATGGCACCAGATTCCCGCAAGTCACTTAACATGGGGCGCTTGTTCCCTCCCCTGTCTTCCACTTTTCTGCTAAGCTGAGAAAGTGCAATGATAGGGATGTTCAATTCCTTTGCTATACTTTTTAATGACCTGGATATCTGGCTTATTTCCTGTTCTCTGTTTCCTCCCTTACTTACTTCGCTCGTCGTCATGAGTTGCAGGTAATCGATAATTACAAGTTGGATATCATGCTGCATTTTCAATCGGCGGCACTTAGCCCGAAGTTCAAAAATGTTGATGGCTGGGGTATCATCAATAAACAATTTTGCCTCGCTCAACCTGTTACTCATTTTTACTAATTGCACCATTTCATGTTCTGCCAGTTGCCCTTTAATAATTTTTTCGGCTGGTAACTCTGTTTCTGCGCTTAATAAACGTTTTACTAGTTGCTGAGAACTCATTTCAAGAGAAAATATCGCAACGGGTTTATTGAAATCTACTGCGGCATTTCTTGCCATGGAAAGGGTGAAAGCTGTTTTACCCATTGATGGTCTTGCTGCGACAATAATGAGATCGGATTTTTGCCAACCTCCGGTTACCCTGTCGAGGTTTGTAAAGCCACTTGCACAACCGGTTAGAGAATCTTCATGACTCCTTGCTTCATCAATTTCTTTGATAGTAGATGAAATCAGGTTGTGAATTTCGTTATAACTTGTGCGGAGGTTTTTATCGGCTATGTTGAAGAGATTTTGCTCTGCCTTATCCAATAACTCAAATACATCCGTGGTATCTTCATAAGAATCATTTACAATCTCAGTAGAAATTTTAATGAGTTCCCGTTGAATGAATTTCTGTGCTACTATGCGGGCATGATGTTCAACATGTGCTGCGCTTGCTACCCGGTTTGTAAGAGTTGTGATGTAAAAGGGACCACCAGCTTCTTCCAGCTGCCCCATTTTTCGTAATTCTTCAGTTACTGTAAGCAAATCAATTGGTTGAGTTTTTTCAAACAACCTTCTTATCGCTGTAAATATTATCCTGTGCCTGTCGTCATAAAAACTATCCGGGCGAAGAATTTCAATTGCATTGGTTACTGCATCCCTGTCGATAAGAAAAGCGCCCAGCACAGCTTCTTCCAAATCAATTGCCTGTGGAGGTAGTTTCCCGTACACAATAGAAGAAAGATCAGGTTGGCGGCGTTTTTTATCGTTGTTACGAAGATTTCCGCTTGTGTTGTTTTCCAGTTCAGCCATTCAGTTTAAGTAGGTTTTGGTTGTTTACTAACATTGGTTTCAGGCACAAAATGTTCCCCTCCTGCTGAACCTGCAGATTGTCTGAGATTACCCGGAAATGTTTGGAAAATTTTGTATGAGGATGCACAAAAGTATGAACGCTTCTGTCAACTATACAAGTATTTACAAATAAAAATGTTTGCACATATGAAGGTTCCTTATTCATTGGCTGATAGTGCCTATTTTGCTGTAATTTAATAATTGCAAATGAATTTTGTCACCAATTTTCCACAGATGGATTGTGCTGAATAGTAAATTGTTGAAAATGAGTGGGGAAAAATATAATGAAAGTGATTCAGTCTTTATAAGATATTTTGCCCTTTTTATTTGAAGGCATCAATCCCAGTAATATCAGCACCGGTTATAAGAAGGTGTACATCATGGGTCCCTTCATACGTAATTACACTTTCAAGGTTCATCATATGTCGCATAATGGAGTACTCCCCTGTTATACCCATGCCGCCGAGTATCTGCCTTGCTTCTCTTGCAATCTCAATCGCCATGTTCACATTATTTCTTTTCGCCATACTAATTTGAGCGGGTGTTGCTTTTCCTTGATTTTTTAATACTCCTAGTCGCCATACAAGTAATTGTGCTTTGGTAATTTCAGTAACCATCTCAGCAAGTTTCTTCTGTTGTAGTTGAAATCCTGCAATGGGTTTTCCAAATTGAATTCTTTGTTTCGCATAGCGCAGAGCTGTGTCGTAACAATCCATGGCCGCACCAATGGCACCCCAGCTGATACCGTAACGGGCTGTGCTTAAACACATGAGTGGGCCTTTTAATCCTTTAATCTCAGGAAATAAATTTTCTTTTGGCACTTTCACATTGTCAAAGACCAATTCACCAGTTGCACTTGCCCGAAGGCTCCATTTACCATGCGTTTCAGGTGTTGTAAATCCTTCCATGCCTCGTTCAACAATCAATCCCTTTATTTTTCCTTCTTCGTCTTTAGCCCACACTACAGCAATATCAGCAAATGGTGCATTACTGATCCACATTTTAGCGCCGTTCAGTAAAAGATGATCGCCTTTGTCTTTATAATTAGTAACCATTCCACCTGGATTTGACCCATGGTCAGGTTCAGTTAACCCGAAACAACCAATCATTTCCCCGCTTCCCAGTTTTGGCAAGTATTTTTTGCGCTGCACCTCAGTTCCAAAAGTGTAAATTGGGTACATTACTAGGCTTCCTTGCACACTCACTAACGAACGAATGCCGCTATCACCCCTCTCAATCTCCTGCATAATTAATCCGTAAGCAATGTTATCTAGTCCGCCTCCGCCATATTCGGCAGGAATACTGGGTCCGAAAGCACCAACTTCTGCCAAACCTTTTATGAGATGTTTAGGGGTTTCTGCTTTTTGTGCATATTCTTCAATGATGGGTGAAATATGCTGCTTCACAAACTGTCGGACTGTATCTCGAATGAGTTTATGTTCTGTTGTTAAAAGATCGTCTAGCTGGTAATAATCTACCCCTTCAAAAAGATCGTTAGGCATCGTAAGATTTTGATTTTAACGCAAAGGTACTGCGGAAGGTTCAAGGTTAAAAGTTATATATATTAAAAGTCAATGGTCTGTGTAGGGCATTTCGAGTTTCTTTAATAATTACCTTTATGCAAAAAAATTATGGGCAAGTTAGTGCTTGAAGGAATGTTGTTTAAAAGTCATATTGGAGTTTATGATTATGAACAACTTTATGGGAATAATTTTGAAGTGGATGTAACAGTTGAAAGTAAACAAATAGCCGGCAATAGCGATGAAATTGCGGATACAATTGATTATAATACTATTTACCTTTTTGTGAAACAAGTAATGGAGCGGAAATATAAACTCATAGAATATGCAGCAAATGAAATGTTACTTTCCTTGGTGAAAAACCTGAAAGGTGCTGAACATATTTCCATACGACTCACAAAATTGCATCCACCTCTGGGCGGTGATGTAAGGAAAGTAAGCACAGAATTGAGCTGGAGCAAACCCTGAGTATTTAAGGGGATTTGTGTATTTTTGCACACCGAATTTTTGAAAGTTCTATAACTTTTACAAAACAAGGTCGGGTGGCCGAGGGGTTAGGCAAGGCTCTGCAAAAGCTTCCACAGCGGTTCAAATCCGCTCCCGACCTCAAAATAAAAAGCTGCTTATAATAAGCAGTTTTTTTCTGTCAAGAATTTTATTATCACTTTCTTCTCCAGCTTCCTGAAAGTTTTTCTTCTATCTTTTTAGCTTCTTCTAGTTTTTTTCTAATCCAGTTAATATCGGCAAGTGGTTTTGTGTTTTCAATCTCCTCCTGGAGCTGGGATAAGTTATTTTTCGGGTTGAGTTTCCATTTGAATAATTTCCCTACAAACTTGATCATATTGTAATAGGTGTCTTTCTGTCCTGATGGTATAAGTGCGTTGCGTTTTATATAAACTCTGAAAGCTTCTACCAGTGAAAAGAACGCCTCTGTCTCATTCAATTCATAATAAATTTTCAATAAAAGAGATTTTGAATCCAGGTGGTAATAAATATCAGTAAACTCAACTGAACGCAATAAGGTTAATGCCTCATCATAATTATTTGCAAAATAATAATAACTGGCGAGGTTATAAGTGTAAGCATTTTCTCGAGTTCTTGGGTCAAGGTGATCATTGTATTTAATAATGAAGTTTTTCACCCAATCCATATCACCCACCCGAAGCCCTAAATACACAATATTTTTATAATCAAACTGTGAAAGCATGTTGTCTTTGAAAAGGATCTTACTGCTAATCATGATCTTATACAGGTCATACAATTCTTTTATATACTCTGTATAACCCTGGTTAATCTTACGTATACAAAAGTTCTTTGCAAATACATACATATCCCACAGCTCTTCTTTTGAAAAAATGTTTTTATGATCATCTAACAATTGGAGAAGTGCCTTGTAGTGTGTTTTGTTATCAGGCTCAATCAGTGTTAGAATGATTGTATAATACACCTTTACCGCCGGCACATCATCAAGGGGGTTAATGCGCAGGTGGTTCATGATCTCTTCATACAAAAAGAGTTTGTAATTGATAGCAACTACGTTTTTATTATTGATGATCTCTGCGCTGTATCGCATTTTGTTAAGAATGTAGTATTTATCAAGATCATCAACTACCTTTTGCAGGTTTGATTTTGATAAATGTTCTTTCTGATCGCTGGCCCATTTGTATTTGTCTTCCTCAATCAGGAATTCATAAAAAGCATGACTCACATCCCGTCGGGGCCAATCATCTAATGTTTTTTCTGCAAGCTTTACAGTATTAAAAAAAGGCCTTTCTAATTTTCTCAAACGATATGTATACAGGAGGAGATGCAGTTTGAAAAGTTCTTCATTTGAAATTGCTTTGTAACAAAGGTATTCTTCCAATTGCTTGGTGAGATCCGTCATAAGATATCTCAATTTTTGTTCATCAAATTCTTCATCTCCATAAACCAACCTAAAAAGTTTTGTTCTTTCTAAGTCAGGGGTTTCAAATGCTGGGTAAAACGGTTTTATTATATCATACAATTGTACAATTGTTTGATTTTTATTGAAAAAGGGCGACCGGAGGAATTCATCAAACTGCCGTATCTCTTGCTGAGAGAATGTTCTTAGAATAACAATAGATTTATTCTGAAACATAATAGCGGTGGCTGAGGGCGTTGATAAATTTAGTTTGTCAGTTAAAACTTTCGGGCTAAATTTAATAAGGATTGGGAATAAGAATTAACTAAAGGCCGATAGAAGGAGTAAATTCCTAAAATATGACAATTCTAAACAATTGAAAATCAGCCTATTGACAAAACGGGTCTTTAAAACATAAACTTTGCAGGTTTGATAAGCGTTAAAAAATGTACTGAATATTTGTTAAAGCCGAAAATAACTTAGCCTCGTAATTAACCTAACTCAAAAACTAGCTTATGAAAAAGATTCTATTCATCCTGCTTATTCTAAGTACAAGTTACGCTTTTGCTCAAAGCAACTTGCGCACAAGAGCTGAAGATGAGGCAGCCCCTGATCTTGAGAATTTAAGTGGTTTCCAACCGGGCGATGGCGGAAATTCAGAGAACTATGAAATAACAGCTGCAGGCGTTGCAGTGAATGAGGGTATTGAAGAGTATGAATCTGAAGATCCTACAGTTACCGGCACATCAAAAAATATCGTAATTAACGAAGAAAGAGGACTCAAGGATATACTTGCTGATATTTACCCTAACCCGGCAAATGATTTTATAGTTGTAACATTGGCTGAAAACAGGGTTGTAACTGTATCCTTATTGAACCTTGTAGGGCAAATTGTTCTAAAAAGTACCATTGAAGCGAAAGAGAATTACATTGACATCAGTTCTCTAAAGGGAGGTATTTACTTCGTTAGCTTCATGTCTGGAGACGAAAAGGTTACTCAAAAAATAAAAGTGGTTGACTAATAAAATCAAGTGGTAAAAAAGTGGCTTCTGCTTGAAGAAGCCACTTTTTTTTTGCCTTTTCGGGACTCAGAATCCGATAAGCGCTGAATTCTGTCTGAGAAATGCTTGCGAACATCCTCCGAAACCCTTGCCAGGCTTGAATTCTTACTTTCCTATGACACAATTTTAACCTAAAAAACACCCCGATACAGGCCTTATTTCGTACTTGTACCCCCTTAACATGAGGTATAATTTGGCAACATAATTCAAACAAATCGTAAACTGATATGAAAAAATTCTACACATCAATAGCAATAGTAGCAGTAATTGTGATGCATGTTTCTGCAAGGCTTGTGGTAGCAGATTCATTCACTTTTTCCTCTTCAGAGTATGATCATCAATCCAATCAAATAGCAGAACCGAATGATCCAGTTTCTTATACAAGTTATACAATGCCAGCAAAAACGCTTTCTATCAACTATATTCCTTCTGATAATTCTTTCATGAATTACTGACACAATCCACTCTGAAAGAATCCCTTCCTCCCTCTTATAGTATCTTTGTCCCTTAACGCTGCAAACACATGTTCCGGGGTTTCACTATCATCTTTTTCATTCATTTTTCATTCTGCCTACATGCGCAGCAAAAAAAAGTAATACAATTTACCGGGCTTATAATGACCAGCGACAGCTTGCGGGCATTACCTAATGTGTATATTTCAGAAGAAGGTACAGGCAGGGGCACCCTCAGCAATTATAAAGGTTTCTTTTCTTTCGCCGCCGAAACAGGCGATACTATAAATTTTTCCTCAGTAGGTTACAAAAGGGAAAGGTATGTCATCCCGGCAGAACTCAATGAAGACCGTTACTCTATCATTCAATTAATGACTGCTGATACTATTTTTCTTGCAGAAACAATCATTTATCCATGGCCAACCAGGGATGAGTTTAAAGAAGCATTTTTAACATTAGAAATACCAGATGATGATTATGAAGTAGCCCGCAAAAACCTGGAGAATGAAATGCTGAAGGAGATGGGGCTGGCGCTGGCTTATGATGCAGATATGAATGCTGATTACCAAACGAAACAGCTTGCACAAAAGATTTATTACACCGGGCAAAATCCGCCTATAACAATCTTCAATATTTTTAACTGGATCAAGTTTTTTGATGCCTGGAAGAATGGGGATTTCAAGCGGAAGGATGAGAATTGATTTTCACCCTGATTCTATCTGGTAAGGGCAAACTTCATCTTATATTTCGTCTCAATGCGCCCCCGGCTTATGTTTTCAAGTTTTCCTTTTACAAGGCTCTTCTTGAGAGAAGACATATGGTCTGTAAGTAGTATCCCCTGCAGGTGATCATATTCATGTTGAATGATTCGGGCATTCATGCCGTCAAACATATCAAGGTGCTCAATAAAATTTTCGTCCATGTATTTTATCTGCACAATTTCCTTTCTTTCAATTTTCACTCTTACATCTGGTATACTTAAACAGCCTTCTTCGTAAATCCATTCGTCGCCAGTCTCTTCAACCATTATTGGGTTTATGAAAACCTTCTTTATTCCATATTTTAGCTTATATTTTTCCTCACCTTCTTCCATTTCCTCATTTTCTTTTACCAACTGCAAACTATCTACAATAAAAACACTTATTCCAACACCTACTTGCGGTGCAGCAAGGCCCACTCCCCTGCCGTTATACATCGTTTCCCAGAGATTTTCAATAAACTCATTCAGTTTTGGGTAATCAGCATCTATTGGCTTTGCAACTTGTTTTAAAACTTGGTTTCCGTATGCCACTATGGGAAGTATCATCTTTTATAAGCTTTGTAAATATTCCTGCAAAATTAATACAGCACTCATTTTATCTATATTTTCTTTTCTTCTACGAGCTTTTTTCTTCATCCCGCTTTGCAACAAAGCTTTGACTGCCATCTTTGAAGTAAAAGCTTCATCTCTTTTTTGAATTGCTATGCCTGGGAATGTTTTTTCCAGTTTTGAAATAAATTCCCGTACTGATTGGGTAGCATGTGTATCGTTACCATTCAAGTTCAAAGGATATCCTATCAGGATTTTTTCGACTTCATTTTCGGAGGTATATTTTTTTAAAAATTCTAACACTTTTTCCTCCGGTAATGTTTCCAAGCCGTTTGCACTAATGTGCAAAGTATCAGAAACCGCAATTCCTACTCTTTTAGTTCCATAATCAATCGCAAGGATACGTCCCATCTTTTAAACCATAAAAATATCGGAAATTATCATGGCTCCGAAAATTATGCTTGCTATGCCGTTGGTAGTGAAAAAAGCAAGATTTACTTTACTGAGATCACCAGGTTTCACAAGCATATGCTGGTAAATAAGTAACCCTGTGAAAATGCCAGCCCCGAGCCAGTATAGAATTCCAAAGTATTGCTGGTTTCCGGCAACGTATATCGTTATAGCTGTTATCAGATGAATAATACTTGAAATGATTAAGGCATTCCTTTTTCCAACTACTACGGGAATTGAAAATAGTTTATTCTCCCTGTCAAACTCTTCATCCTGTAAAGCATATATTACATCAAAGCCGCTTACCCAGGTTAGAACTATTACCCCGAACAAAATCGGAAGGGTTGCAAATTGCTCAGTTACAGCAATGTAAGCACCGATCGGCGCAAGTGATAACCCGATACCTAGTATGAAGTGGCAAAGCCAGGTAAATCTTTTCGTATAGCTATATCCGAGTATTATAGCCAATGCAACTGGAGAAAGCCACAGACATAATTTATTTAACAGGCCTGAAGCAATAATAAACCCTGCACAATTCAGGATGATGAAATAAACAGCATTTTTTTTAGAAATAATACCGGAAGGGATTTCTCTTACTGCTGTCCTAACATTACGTTTATCAATATCCCTATCTATATACCGGTTAAATGCCATAGCAGCACTGCGGGCGAAAACCATACAACAGATAACTAATATAAGATCTACCCAACTAAAACCATTCTGGGAGTTTTTAATGCCAATGGAAAACCCAATTAATGCAAATGGAAGCGCAAAAACAGTGTGAGAGAATTTAATTAAAGAGAAGTAATTTTTCATTTTGTGCAGCAAAACTACTGAATGCCTTTTTTTCTTTTGCGGTCGATTAACCAGCTATCTATTTCTTGCAAACTCATGGTATTCCATGTCATCTTTTTTGTCAAGCCGCCTTTTCTAGCTGAAATAATTCCGTAATGGATATCATGAATCCCGTCAATACTATGAGCGTCAGGATTAACAGAGATCATGACGCCTTTTTGTAATGCGTAAGGAATCCAGGTGTGATCAATATCAAGACGGTAAGGGTTGGCGTTGATCTCAATAACAACATAATTTGCTGCGCATGCCTCAATAATTTTCATATGATCAAGCGGATATCCCGGTCGGCTAAGTAATAATCTACCGGTCATGTGCCCGAGAATAGTTGTGTAAGGGTTTTCTATCGCTTTACATAACCTTGCAGTTGCTTTTTCTTCCTCCATTTTTAAATTACTATGTATAGAAGCAATTACAAGGTCAAATTGTTTCAAGATGCTTTCATCATAATCCAAACTTCCGTCATATAGGATATCAGATTCTATGCTTTTGAAAATCTTAAATGGTGAAAGTTTTTGATTTAATACATTTATCTCCTTGTGTTGATCAATCACCTGTTCATTTGTTAATCCACCAGCATATACTGCTGTTTTTGAGTGATCAGAAATCACAAAATATTCAAATCCCTTTTCAATACAGGCATTCGCCATCTCCGCTATTGTGTTTTTCCCATCACTCCATGTGCTGTGGTTATGCACTACCCCCCGGATGTTTTCCTCTGTTACAAGTTCTTTTTGATCAATAATTTCTAGCTTAAAAGACTCCTCTCTCAATTCTGGTAAAACAAACTGCTTTGCAGCTGCAGCATAAATTTCCTCTTCTGAATGATACCTTTTATTTCCATCAATCTCAGAAAGAATAGTTTTTACATATTCTTCAGATCCGGTTTTTGAAAATAACTCAAGTGGAAAATTTTCGGTTTTGCAAAAATAAATTTCAACGGGTGTAGCGTTGAGAGTTTTAAAAGTCAGTTTATTGTTTCCACTATTCTCAAGCTGAAGGAATTCTACCTGTTGAACTTCTCCCACTTTGTTTTTATCACCCACCAGAATTTCAATCTTTTCAATAACATTACATTTTCTTCTTATCGCACCACATAAAGAAATGTTTTCTGTCTTTAACACCTCTTTCAATGCATCCACTAAAGCATAAGCTTCCATTTCGAGGGTTGCATAATGAAATTTACCAATGTTACTCTGATAATATTCAATAGCTGTTATTACAGCTTGCTGTGTCTTTTCTCCGAAACCCTTAAGTTTAGTGAGACGGTTTTCATAACAAGCATAGAGGAGTTCCCCAACAGATTCAACGCCAAGTTCTTTCCAAATAACAGATACTTTTTTACCTCCCAATCCCTTTATCCTCAGAATTTCAACAATACCCGGAGGTGTAAGCTTGTAAAGGTTTTCAAGCGCCTGCATGGTTCCGGTTTGCTGCAGTTCTACAATTTTTGAAGCAACAGATTTACCAATACCTTGCGTACTTTCAAGTTGCTGTAAACTTATTTCCATTACATGCCCCGTAACCCTTCCGAGCTGAAAAGCAGCATTTGCATAACTTTTTGCTTTAAAAGCATTTTCATTATGCAGTTCCATCAGGTCAGCCAGGGTTTTAAAAATTTTTGAAACTTCTTTGTTTGACAACATGAATCCAACTAGCAATTTGGGCCAAATATAAATGAAGCAGCGGGGATTCTGCTTTTGCAAGAGAATCTCCGCTGTGAAAAATTTTTATAGAATTAACTTAAAATGTATAGCGAACGCCAAGTCCATAGCCGAAATCAAAATCATCATTGATTAGCCCAATCTCAGGCCTGGCATCTAAACTGATTTGAAGGGGGATTTCAAAATTATATTCAATTCCGATTTGTCCGTTTGCGTCAATAAACAACCCATCTTCATGTTTATTATCGCTTACAGGACTTCCTTCATCACTTGTCCATGCACCCACAGAACCTCCCGCTCCGATATACCAGTAAAAAGAGTCACTTATTCCCTTCACCCAATGGTACATTAGAGTAGCTTTAAATCCATCAAATCCATCTGCATCAATAAAACCAAGGTCAACTTCAATCCTGTTTGGCCCACCTATAAAATTCTGATAGGAAATTTCTCCACTTACCCCATCGCTACCACCAAACCTGATCCCTATCGCTGAATTGTTTTGTGAAAAGAGTGTTTGTTGGAGAGTGAAACAAATAATTATGAAAGTGATCTTCTTCATGCTCAATATTTATGTTGCAAAATTATCCCGGCAAATATGTTGCCACCGGGAAACTTGTTCAACCTTTGCACAAACGCTTTATAGAGTGTAGCTAGTAGTTGATTAAAAATCAGACATAGTTATCCGTTAATTTGGGGAAAATATTTTCTCAAATCGTAGCGGCAAAGCCACAATTTTCTTTTTTTCATAATCAAAACAAACAATTCCTGTTTTTGCGAGTGCTATGTTTTTTTGAGAACAACTCACACGGTAAAAGATTTCGAAACCTACTCGGGTAAAGTTTTTAACACTCATCTCTATTTTCAAAACATCATTATAAAAAACTTCACTTTTGTACTGCACAGCAAGATCAGCCATAATAATCCCAACACCTTCAATATTCATTTCGGTATAATTGTATTTTTTCAAAAACTGCACACGGGCTTCATGTAAAATGGAAACCAATGCATCATTTCCCAGATGATTGCCATAATTCAAATCCGAAATACGAACAGGAATTTCAGTTGTGAAGTGTATTATTTCCGGAAAATGTATCTCCAATCTTGCCATAATAATTAATGCATCTTAAATTATAACCTGATTCGTTTAAGTTAATTATAAACTTTCGAAACCATTTTCTTTGCTTCGGCATTTTTCATTTCAATTCAGGAATCCTAGCAAGGGGTTTCACATCCAGTTCTGCAAAATCTTTTCTTAAAAACTTATAATAGCCTGTAATAGCAATCATAGCAGCATTGTCTGTGCAATATTCAAAAGCAGGTATGTAAACTTTCCAACCGAGTTTATTACCAATTTCTTCAAATCGACCCCTGAGCAAACTGTTTGCTGAAACACCACCTGCAATTGCAATTTCTGAGATGTTATATTGTTTGGCAGCTTTTTTCATCTTATTCACTAAAATTTCAACTATGGTTTTTTGTATAGATGCACAGAGGTCATTTTTATTTTCTTCAATAAAATTTGTATTTAGTTTTACTTGATCCTTTAAAAAATACAATATAGATGTTTTCAAACCACTGAATGAAAAATCCAGACCCGGGATTTGCGGTTCGGGAAATTGAAATGCATTTTCATCCCCATGTTTTGCAAGTCTATCGATTATGGGACCGCCTGGGTATAAGATGCCCATCATTTTAGCAGCTTTATCAAAAGCTTCGCCTGCTGCATCATCAAGTGTTTGCCCGATAATTTCCATGGCATTAAAGTCTTTAATAAGAACTATTTGTGTATGCCCGCCACTTACTGTTAAGCACAGAAAGGGAAATTTCGGTTTTGGCTCAGAAATAAAATGGGCTAAAATATGCGCCTGCATATGATGGACGGCAATAAGTGGGATATCAAGCGAAAGTGATAAGCCTTTGGCATAACTCACCCCAACCATTAAGGCGCCTAAGAGCCCGGGTCCTTGTGTGAAAGCCACTGCATCAATAC
>JBJXHH010000133.1:0-4338 GCA_046160675.1 Chitinophagales bacterium | reverse complement strand
GATTTGCCCTTACATTTTTTTGTGCTAATGTAACCGTTTCTGTTATGCGTTTGTTTTTTGTTCCATCAGTTTTTGCTGAAATGATCCATTGGTAGATCTGTTTTTTTACACCGGGTGGAAATGCTTCAAAATGTTTTTTTGCAGTTTTGTTTCTTTCTAATGCTATTTTCAGTTCGGGCGGCATTTCATAGTTTTCTGAAGATGTGATAGCATCCCAACTGCCGTTTTGTTTTGCCTGTTCTATTTTTCAAGCCCGGCGGGAGTCATCATTTTGTCTTTGATTAAACGCTCCACTCTTATTTTGTTTGAGTTACTCCAGATACTTTTTGGTTTGCGTTCGCAGATATAGAGCACAGAAAATTCAGTATCAAAAACATTGGGTTTGCTATCAATGAAACCAAAACAAAGAGCTTCTTCCACTATTTCATTATATGTTATGCAAGGAACATTTTTTTCCTTTTTGAACCGGACTATCCATACTGATTTTTGTTTTTGATGGTTTTTGACGAGCCAGGTTCGCATAGCCCTCCTGTTTTTCGCATAAAAAACAGGATGGTTCTTATAAGTTGAAGGGATTTTGAAGTCAGTCTTTATTGAAGAATGATTTTATGTATCAAACTACCTGAATGATAAGTCGCTTTAATGAAATATAAGCCTTTTTCAAGGCTGATAGTTTCCAGGTTGATCATAATTCTTGTTGAATTTACATTCGTGTAGAACACAGTTTCCCCTGTTAAATTATATACAGTCAGAGATGTTAGTATTTCTGGAGATTGAACAAATAAAGACCCCGTAGTAGGATTAGGGAAAGCTGAAAACCTTGTATTTACGGCAGTTTCAAGTGAAGTGATTTCATATTCTTCGTAAGTAAACAAATATCTTTCATAGTTCTCATATTCACTTACCTCATTCCATGTCATTCTTATTATCTCTGAAAGATTATTGTTGACGTCCCAGCTAACAGTATTTAAAATATCTTCTACCCAACTTGTTCCGTCATATAGTTTTCGCTCGTAAGAAATCAGTGTTTCATCAACATAGTTGTATAAAACCTGATAATAATTTTCTAAACCTCCGCCTTGATTTCTCTCAACTGTAATATCAGTACAGTTCCCCGAGGCATTGAAACTGTAGGTGTATCTTAAAAAATCTTCCCAACCGGTTCCGTTCCATTGTTTTACTTCTACTGTAGTGAATTGATCTTCTGAGTCATAACTAAACAGAGTTTGTGATGAGTTTTCAAATTCACTCCCGGTATAATTTTTCTCCAGGCGTTCAACAAGCAAATCGCCTGAATAAGTGTATTCAATTTCATCCTCAGGTATATAGGCAGACCCATCCCATTGATTTTTGTTTTTCTTTATGAGCTTACCGTCTTCATTTGTAAATATTTCCTGCCGAAAATTATCGTAACTTGATGTTGTTGCATTCCAGGCAAGTGTTACTTCCTCAATCACCAGATTTTCTGCATCGTAAACTCTTGTTGCCTGGTACTGGGGGTCGTACATGTCTTCCATCCATATTAACTCCAGGCCTTCATCAAAATTCATTTCACCCCTGAAGTAAGGATATAATTGATGAGTATATAGTCCTCCCCGGTCACCTGCATAGGTATAGGTAAACTGTTTGTAAGGTTCCCAATCGCCAAGTGAGTCAACATCAATTGTATATCCAATAAGGCGATAATTTGTTGTTTGTGCAGAAAGTAAAGCTGCTTGAAGAAGGATAAGACTGAAAAGGATATGTTTTTTCATGTTTATTTTTTTATAAAAATAAACAAGTTTGAGAAAATAAAAAAGCCACCATTAGGTGACTTTTGATAACATATTGAAGATGAATTATGGGAAAATTCCCAGTGCTTCATAGTCACTTGCAATCTTCTTGATAGCAACAACAAAAGCGGCGCTTCTTAAGGTATTTGCTTGCTCATTGCTTTTCCATTCATTACGAATAGATTGATAACTGTTGATCATTGTTTCTTCTAACCCGCTTCGTACAAGGTCAATTTCATCAGGGCCTTTTACAAGTGCATCTACTTCATCATCAGTGAGTTGCTTCCCAGTTAATTTTTCAATTGTTTCTACAATTTTTGTGTTGCTTGCTTGTTCAAACCTTTTTTGTAATCTTCCGAAGCGTACATGCGAAAGGTTTTTCAGCCATTCGAAATAAGAAACTGTAACACCACCTGCGTTCAGATACATATCAGGAATGATCATAACACCCATCTCATTTAATATATCATCTGCCTCAGCAGTTACTGGGCCGTTAGCTGCTTCGCCAATTATTTTCGCTTTTATTTTTGAGGCATTGTCTGCATGGATTACATTTTCTAATGCAGCTGGTATTAAGATATCGCATTCCTGCTCCAGCACATCGGTTGTTTTTTCCAGGTTTTTTGCCCCTGGGAAATTTAAAATACTTCCTGTTGATTTTCTGTGATTGAAAACTGCATCAACATCTAATCCATTTACATTATAGATTGCGCCTTCATATTCACCAATGCCAACAATTTTTGCGCCCCCCTCCTGGAAAAATTTTGCGGAATAGTATCCAACATTGCCCAAGCCTTGTACAATCACTTTTTTCCCTACAAGACCTTCTGATAATCCTAACACTTGCATATCATCTTCAAATCTGCATGCTTCTCTAACGCCATAAAAAACGCCAAGACCTGTTGCTTCTCTTCTACCATTTATACCATGTTGCGTAACTGGTTTTCCCGTAACACAACCATAACCGTCAACACTACCGGGATTGAGAGCCATATAAGTATCCACTATCCAACTCATTTCCCGTTCACCTGTTCCATAGTCAGGCGCAGGAACATCCAGGCCTGGACCTAGCATTTGTTTTTTGCAAAGTTCAGCCGCATATCTTCTTGTAATGCGTTCCAGTTCTTCGGCAGTAAATTCTTTGGGATTGAGTTTAATGCCGCCTTTTGCTCCACCAAAAGGAACATCAACAATGGCGCATTTATATGTCATTAAACTTGCCAACGCCATCACTTCATCTTCATTTACCATAGAATCATATCTGATACCGCCTTTTGTAGGCGTACGATGATGACTATGTTGGACCCGCCAGGCTTCTATTACTTTGAATTCCCCCCTTATCTTAACGGGAAATTTCATGTGATATACTGAATTACATACCCGTATCTGATCTAATAATCCTCTCGGGTGCCCTGTGATCGCCGCTGCCTTTTCGAAGTTTTTCTCTACGCTTTCAAAGAAACTTAAATTGCTCATGATTTTTTAGGTTAATTATTTAAGTAAATGGTTTTAATGGCAAATAAGATTATTTCTTATTAACCTCGTTTTCAAGTTTTGAAATTTTTCTGTCAATGCGAACCAGGTAAAGTATGATGCCGGTAAGTATAATAGCAACAACTCCTATTACAATAAATATTTTGCCTTCTGCATAAAAACCAGTTGCCATTTCGGGGCCTTCATACCCGGAATTATTTTGTGCTGTGGTAACAAAACAAATAGTAAGTGTTCCCAGAAGTAAAAAAAATTTATTGCTGATTCCCCTCCAAAGTTTATTCATTATAAATATTTATTTTGTGAATCTTGTAGTGAATTATTTTCATCCGAATTAAAAAGCTTGACATCCAGGCTCCAAGCAAAAAATACCCTAGGACCGCCGGGTAAAATACTGTTCGCATTGTATTATCAACATCATACAATACAAATCCTGCATTGTTTCCATTGTTCGGGTGTAAAGAATCAGTTAACCTTGGAATTACGCCAATGAAAACGATCAACAACACAAATGCAAAGATTGAAAAAACGCCGGCTACCCTCGCCCGTTTTTCTTCATCGTCAATACTTCCTCTCAGGATAAAATACCCGCTGTAAATTAAAAGCCCGATGAATGAACCCAGGATTTTAGAATCATCCAATAACCAGGCAAACGAATCTGAATATTGTCCCCAGGTGTATTCACCCCAAAGCATGCCCGTTAAAAATCCGAATACTCCGAAAACAATTGCCACCCTTGCAGTTTCAGTAGCAATTACATCATCGATGATTGCATGGCCCCGTATATACCTGATGGAATAAATAAGTGAAATCAAAAGCAAAAGTATCATTGCAAACCAGCAGGGAACATGAAAAAATAAATTGCGTATCGTTTCATTCAGTACTTGAAGTGCGGGTACTTTCACAATAAATCCGTAAATAAAACTGTAAAACAGGAGTACAACACAGGTTACCTTCCACCACTTTTTATGCAACTGCCCAAGCATAGCTTTTTAATCCCGCCAAAGATACTGAAAAAGAATGAGGGCAAGGGCAATGATAAAAACATCAAGGGCAAACAAGTAAAGAATATCCT
>JBJXHH010000132.1:0-18635 GCA_046160675.1 Chitinophagales bacterium | reverse complement strand
TTGTTGTACAATTTTAGAAAAAACTCTTGCGATGTTTCATGATGAATGGGTTCTGATGTTCTGTGATATATATCAAAACTGATATCAAAATCAATAAATGTCTTTTTAATAATTGCATGATATTTATCAATAATGGCTCGGGGCGTTGTGTTTTCTTTTTTTGCCTGAATGGTAATGGCGGCACCATGTTCATCACTACCGCAAATAAATACAACATCTTTTTTCTGCCGGCGCAGGTAGCGAACATAAATATCTGCCGGCAAATAGGCGCCCGCCATGTGCCCGATGTGTGAAGGGCCATTGGCATAGGGCAATGCTGCGGTTATCAAATATCTTTGCGGAGTTTGCATAGATAGGCGCTAAAATACAACGATTTGTTTTCACTGTTTGAAAGATGAAAAACTGGCAACTAAAAAAGGGCGACAGGATAGGTATTGTAAGTACAGCCCGGAGCATTGAATTTTCAGAAATTGTTCTTGCTGATCAATTGCTGAAAGAATGGGGGTTTATTCCTCTGTACGGAAAAACAATTGGAATGAAACAAAACCAGTTTGCCGGAACAGATGATGAACGGGCCGCCGACTTACAAGCCATGCTGGATGATAAAAGCATAAGAGCAATACTTTTTGCAAGAGGGGGCTATGGAACCATCCGCATGATTGATAAACTGGATTTTACAAAATTTATGGAACATCCCAAGTGGCTTAGCGGCTACAGCGACATCACAGTTTTGCATGCACATGTAAATGACAAGCTCGGCTTGCCGACTATTCATTCTACAATGCCATACAGTTTTCCAAGAAATACTGAAGGCGCTATACAAAGTTTGAAAAATATTTTACTTGGAAATTTTCCCACATACCAGGTTGAACCCCATGCCTTAAATATTCCAGGTGAAGCGGAGGGGGAACTTATTGGCGGTAACTTATCTATTTTATACAGTCTGTTGGGAACAAAGTTTGGCTTTAATACTGCAGGGAAAATTTTATTTCTGGAAGATATTGATGAATATCTCTATCATATTGACAGGATGATGATGAGTTTACAATTGGCCGGAAAATTTGCAGGGTTAAAAGGCATTATGTTTGGCGGCTTTACAGATATGAAAGATAATAAGGTACCGTTTGGAAGCAGCGCAGAAGAAATCATTTATGATCATGTACAAAACCTGGGCATTCCAGTTTGCTTTCTTTTTCCGTGCGGGCATATTGATGATAACAGGGCATTACTGCTTGGGAAGAGGGTGAAGTTAACAGTTGGGGAAAATGTTACTTTAAATTATTTATAAAAAAAACCTGCTTCTCATGGAAGCAGGTTTTTTTTAAAATTTATTAGAGCGTTGTCATTCTACTTTTGATGTAAAGGGATATTTGTTCCCTGCAAAAGATTTCAGGTCAGCAGTAATTCTTCCTACCTTGAGGTTTGATTCAATACGGACAGGTATGCGGTTCTGATCATCAGTAACCCAGATCACAAGTCCTTCACCCTTACCCAAAACAGTACCTTCAGATAATAATGGGCGCACTTTGAATGTATTGAAAGTGCCGAGTTTGGTTTTGTATTGTTCTTTCCCTTCATAACGCATGCTAACGTTATAAATCTTATCATCAATTGCCATGCTTACGGGAATCAGATCACCGCTTTTATATTTTGTAAAATCAATTGTTCTTGCCCAGTAAAAAGAAGAAAGCATATCTACCCCACAAGGGTCGGCATTTTTTAATGTTGTGGTTTTTTCTTTACCGCTTCTTGTATTATGGTAATATGAAGTGATCTCATTTGTTGTTCTGTTCCAGTCATAAGAACGGTAAAAGGTATAACCCCCTTCGTCAATATCCCTTTGGAATTTATAACTCTGCAGGGTATTCACATCCATCCAGGTTTCAAATTTATCCCTGATCTTGAAAAACCAATCGAAGGATTTGTAAGTAACCGCCTCACTGATGCCGTGATACACCTGTTTGCCGTTATAGGTTTCATTTTGCAATTTGAAATAAATTTCTCCTCCTGAAAGCCACATAGGCCCAGCATTGTAATATACTTTATAAGTGAGCGACTCCCCTGCATCAAAAGCCCTGGTTTCAATACCACAATTGCCGTTACTTTTCTCAAACTTTGTAGTTTCAAGAACCGGTGCATCAGAAAATAAACTCCCGATGAACATGCCTGTTACTGCAATGGTTTTGTATATCATCTTGTGTTATTGTTTTTAAAAAAATTATACCGAATTATAAAAACATATCCGAGTACTGCCGGAATAATCAGGTTCAACAACCACATACAGGTGGATGCGCCCACTGCTGCAAAATCATTTTCTGTGTAACTGTGCAAAAACGTTGCAGCTATGCTTCCTCTTATCACTAACTCTGCAAACGCAAAAGTAGGAACTATTGTCTGCGTTAAAAATATCACCCCCACCACTGTTACACCATCCCCAACCTGTAAAGAAACATTGAACAGGCGGAGAAAAATCAAATACTGTGCCGTGTAAACCCCGTACCGTAGCAAAGAGATTAGCAGAAAAGAAAAATATTGCCTGCTGCTGTAATAATTGAAAACTTCCATGTAAGGGTGAATACGCCGGAAGAATTTCCATTTTTGAAAACCTCTCACCAGAACGTCAAGGTTAAAATATGCAATAGATAATATGATTATAGCGACAGTAACTAAAACAGAAATAGTGATAAAAGTAAAGTTGAGAACATGTTCATTCTCCCGAATAAAGAAAACCAACGCTATTAATCCTGCGCTAACATTTGCAAGCAACTGCGCATAACTACCAAGCAAACTTCCAATTATTCCTTTTAAGCGGGTCTTCCTCGGAAGGTATAAAATTCTTCCCCCGTATTCACCTATCCTGTTAGGTGTAAAAAGCCCGAGAGTTACTCCCGTCCACACAGCTTTGAAAGATCTTATAAAACTTACTTCAGAAATTTTTTGCATCAACAGTTTCCATTTCCATGCTTCTAAACTCCAATTTATAAACATGAGCAGGAATGAAATAATTATCAGTAAAAATCCATTTTCATAGAAGTGTATTTTTAATCTCTCTTTTACTTCATATAACTGTTTATTGTCAATGAGCTGTTTATAAAGTGCGAATACAAGCAGGCAAAGTATAACTACCTTTATGAGCAGGGCATAGAGTACAGTATTTGAATTTCTGTTTTTCAAAGTAGAGAATTAATGGTGCAAAATACGCAAGAACAAATTATTATGGGCGTTGATCCAGGCACAAATATCCTGGGTTACAGCATCATTTGTGTTGAAAAAAATGTGATAAAAATCCTGGCCAACGGCGTAGTTCACCTAAAAAAGACTGATGATCATTTTATCAAGTTGCGCAGTATCTATGATCATTTATATGCACTCATTGTCTCTCATAAACCGACTGTATTAGCTATTGAAGCGCCTTTTTTTGCAAAGAATGTACAGAGTATGCTGAAACTTGGCAGGGCTCAAGGAGCAGCTATGCTGGCCGCTGCTCATCATGAATTGGAGGTAAAAGAATACAGCCCCAGGAAAATAAAACAATCTATTACCGGCAAAGGAAATGCGAGCAAAGAACAAGTTGCCCGCATGTTACAAAGTATTTTACAACTTTCAGAATTACCGGAATATTTTGATGAGACAGATGCTCTTGCGGCAGCAATTTGTTATGTAAATTCAACAAAAAAAATTATTGTGAAAACAACCTCATTCAACAGTTGGAATGCATATGTAAAATCAAACCCCGCAAAAATTGCGAAACGTTAACTTGCCAGGTGTTTGCGGATATTTTCTGCAATAGCCGCAAGTTCTTCATTGCTCATTTTCATTTTAGGGCGGCTGAAATTGATGTCGTCCATCGTTCTGAGAGGAATGAGATGAATATGAGCATGAGGCACTTCCAAACCAATAACTGAAACACCAATGCGTTCACAGGGAATTACTTTTTCCATTGCCGCTACAATTTTTTTTGCGAAAGGAAGCATGCCTGCAAGAAGAGCATCCTCCATATCAAACAAATAATCAATCTCTTGTTTTGGAACAACCAATATGTGCCCGGGCGCAAGGGGCATGATATCTAAAAAAGCAAAATAATTTTCGTCTTCTGCTATCTTATAACAAGGAATTTCTCCTGTAATTATCCTACTGAAAATACTTGCCATATTTAAATCGATATATCAAGTACTTTTAACTCCATGGCGCCTGCAGGAACGGTGATTATCACAACATCACCAACAACTTTTCCAAGTAATCCTTTACCTATTGGCGAGGTCACTGAGATCTTATTTGCTTTGAAATCGGCTTCTTTCTCAGCTACCAACTTGTACTCAATCTCTTTTTTCAACCCACTGTGATAGACTTTTACTTTTGTGAGTACAGAAACTTTTGATGTATCAATCTTTGATTCATCCATCTCCCTTGCCTTAGCCAATAGTTCTTCCAGTTTGGCAATTTTCATCTCCATCATACCCTGTGCTTCTTTAGCTGCATCATATTCAGCATTCTCACTCAAGTCACCTTTTTCACGAGCTTCTTTTATTTGCTTTGCCATTTCTGCTCTGCCTTTAGTACGCAGTTCCTGCAGTTCAGCTTTCAGAGATTCAAGTCCCTCTTTGGATAAATATGTTACATCTGCCATATTTTTTTTCTTTGAGTTTCTTAAAAAAAGAAACGTTCCCCTGAAGGAGAAACGTTTCCGCAAAATTAGATAATGTTTTTTATAAGCTCAATCTTACACCCAGAGAATGCGAACCATCAAAGGGGTTTGAACTCCTATATGCATAACTTATAGCCAGTAAGGTTTTGTCATTGCCGGTGAATGGTGTTTGAAATGTTGCTCCGGCTGCGAGCCCTGTATGAACGGTTGTACGTTCTTCATCCGTACTTCCGGTAATACCTTCCTCATACCTGTATCCTGCTCTCAGCATAAACATTTCTGTATTTTTCACTTTCAACCCGTATTCTAAGCCCAATCCGAATTGGTCTTTATAAAATGAGTTGGACACAAAGTTCCCTACGGCAGTAAGTCTGCTGGTGCTTCCGAAATAAAAATCATAAGCCAACCCGATCGTAAGTAAGGAAGGTAACTCAAAGTCTTCACTACGGAAAAGTACTGTTGAGGAGTATTCGCCCTCTGGTACCTCCGCTTTAAAAGTTAACCCATCACCTTCATACTTCATTGGCGTACCTATATTCCGCAAGGCCACACCCAACTTTATCTGTTCGGGATGTTCCGCAGGCCCGGTTATGTACTGTATGCCTACATCCAGTGATATTCCGAAAGCCTTTGCGTCAGAGATATTTTCAGAAATGCCCCGGATTACAAAACCGCCGCTGAGGTATTCAGCAAACTTGCGGGAATACGCTAAGGCAAAGTTTGAAATTCTTGGTTTGTAAGTTGCTCCTGTACCTTCTGGCAAAGTGGTAGTTGTTACAGGAATTTCGCCCATATCAAAAGTAGTGAGTGTAAGCCCTATGGCTCCGTCTCCTATCTTCTGTGCATAGCCAAAGTTGTTAATATTTATGTCGCTTCCCACAAGCCATCTCGTATGGTTAAACTCAAGCTGTGTTTTATTGAGGAACGACAAACCCGCAACGTTTAATCCTGTGGATTCAATTCCTCTTATAGAAGCAATATTGAGTCCATACCATCCTGAACTTTGAGCCCAGGGGTTGATGAGCAATTCTGATGCACCCGCTTCGCCGGCTCTGTCGGGATTCCCGGCAAGAGCCTGAACAGTGGTCATGATTAAAGTTATTGCTGCTGTACTGAATTTTAAAAGTCTTCTCATCTGCGTCTTTTTTTAGAATGAATCAAGATCAATAGGCCTCATAATACCCAGCCACTTAAGTGTTTTTTCACCCAATTCACCTGCATCTATATGAATGAGGTACATGCCACTGGCAACTGGAACGTTCTTAGAGTTTTTCAAATCCCAATCCAATGAAGTGTCCAGGTTTGCTGTTTTCGAGTTCAGTTGCCCGCCCTCTGAATTGTCAGCGGTTACATCCCTTGTAAACCTCCGTATAAGTGTCCCGTCAATTGCATAAATGGTTATCGTACACTTGGAAGGGAGATTCGTGATTTTTACTTTATTATCTAATGTACTGGTTTCATACCCACTGTAAGCATAATATGGGTTAGGAACTATGTTTATGAGATCGAGGGCATCAGAAGCAAGTGTAGGATCACCCAAGGTAGGCGCAAGCCCGAATGTGCTGAATGAATACTTTGGATAACCTTCATTTTCATTTGTAACTACAAGTTTCTCAAATTGTTTGGTCACCCTGATCTTAACTGTGGTTTCTGTTGGTATAAGGCCTTCAGAAATAGGAAGTAGTTTTGCCCCAGTATTTAGTAAAGGCATACTTGCCCAACATACATTTCTGAAAACACCTTTTAACTGTAAACCACCCGGCTCTACACCCCCCACCCAAAAGAGTGAGTCATGAATATTCTTTGCCTGATCGTAAGTGGTTTTATGTATGTAGATATAGTGTTTTCCACCGTACACAGGTTCAGTCCCTACCTCATTAAAAAAGGTTTCTGAAGGGTTAAACAACATGTCCTTACTGTTACCTGCAGCACCAATTACTCCTGTTTCGTTCACATTAGGGTCTTCTCCAAACATGATATTCAACCTGCGACCCGTTTCTACATCAATTGCATAACCCGGAAACCAGGAATAACCGGTTGTTCCATCTCCCACAGCATTTCCATCTTGATCAACGGAAGGCACCTTCCTCATGTCAAGTTTTTCTTCAGTTATTCCGCTGCCATCAGGAAGAAGGTAAGGATATTCTCCGGTATTGAGAACTACGGCTTTACTCCATTTGCTCTTATCATTTGTGAGAACGAGGTCTATCCCGATTTCACCGGCTAAAGCATACACACTGTCGCTGGAGGAAAGTGCCAGGATGCTCTCCCAAGGCATATAAGGTTCATCATCTGTATTCTTACCAAGTAACACTGTGGGTCCCCAGGTTCCTCCTAAAATGCCTTCATAAAACTGATTATCATCTATCCCAGGATAATCAGCATAAAATTCTATACTTTCTCCTGATCTTATCCAGTTTAGAAGGGTTCCATCTACATCTGGTACGCCTGACAACCATTGTTGGTTGGGGTCAGCAAATTCTAAAGTAGCCCCAACAAAACCATTATTTTCTTCTTTGTCTACAAACACACTTTCAGTAGGTGATGGATTTGCATCCCGCATACCCGGATTGTTTACTGATTTTACAGTAACAGATAACCCCCATTCCGGCAGCACCTGTTCGTTAACAAAACTTATTGGGAAGTCAGAAACGATAGATTCGCCTGATGTAGTGTTAGTGAGCACCCACCAGATAGAATCCCTGTTAATACGGGGATATGTTGGGTTAGGCACAACTGAACTGTCTACAAAAGTAAGTGTAAAGTTGGCTGCCGGTAATCTAACCGGGTCATACACTTTTACATCTACCGGAGCATTCCTTCCTTTGTAAGTTGGGAACAATACTGAATTTGAAGCAAGTATATCAGCAGTTGCCTGGTCCGTTAATTCCAGGAAATAACCACCGTTTCCTCTACCTTCTATTTTTGTAATATCAGGCCCATCGCCATAGGCAGCATTAAGCTGCATACCATTATTTTCCGGGTCAGGAATATGAGGTACAGCGGTATAAATCTTAATATTCTTTCTGCCCTCCAGGTAAGGTCTCTTTTGTGAGTTTAACTCATCCGGGTCGTAGGGAAAGAAATTATTATATGCATAAGCCACTACTGAGAAATAATAGGTCTTGAAATTTATTAATGTCGTATTTCCCTCAGCAAATGCATCAGAGTTTACCTGGAAGGTATGTTGTACTCCCGCATCCGCACCCTCAACCATTAGAGTGGGTACATCTACCCCAAGTATTGCATCAAATGAATAATTAATGAGTTTAGAAACCCCGTCTTTCAGGTCGCATTGGAAAAGTAGTCGTGCTTTAGATGCATCATCATATTCTGATGGCGAAACTTGTCCGTTTACAAGTTGGAATATTTTATATCCCTGGAAATTATATGTTGAATCATCAATACCGGGGTTAGCTGCAATTACTGAATCACTCAACTCATTGATAAAACTTTTAATTAGCGGATCAGCTTCTTCATAAGATTCACCCTGGTTATTTGAAACAACCCCATTTGTAAGTGAAAGTATGATCTCCTGATCGAGTTCCCTGATTGTAAGATCAGGTGCATCAGGTCCACCAATAAGTTGGAAATCATTATCAAATAAAGCCTGGGCTTTCTGGTCAGCTATGGCTGCAAGTTCATATGTAGTGTTACATCCACCTGATAATGGTGGGCGTACCCAAACTGCACCAACTACTACTTCATTCTTTGCCCCGGGTTCAAGACGGAAAGGCCCTGATGACTGTAGATAACGCCTGTCAGCAGGGGTATTACCTTCTGTACATTCACTCCAACCTTCAGGGTTTGAAGGATCATCAGGGAACATGAACAAAGAAGGTTCTGAACCACCATAGCCGTTCCCACCAAAAGTGAATGGACTGCCATCTTTCCATGTTCCTGAAAGGTAGCCATAATAATGAGCAGCTACTTCAGGATTTCCTATTGTTGTAAAGTCATTGTTATAATAGAGGAAAGCAGTCATTCCAAGTCTTATTGAATCTACTATACTACCGCCATCATAAATATATTTAATTGGTCCCTGGAAAAAGTCTGTTCCGAAGATTGGTGGATTATTGCCATAACCTTCCGGACAAGCTTCATCAAAAGCATCACCGTTGAAACACATACCCAGTGAGGTTTCTACATCACAACCTACCCAGTCATCACTAAAGCATCCAACATCAGAGTCAACCCACTGGCCGAAGAAAACAGAATCTAAAGCAGTAGTTGCAAAATTGATAACCTTGTATCTATAGAAGGTCATATCATTTATTTCATCATTCGTAGTGAAGCCGAATGCCATAGCCTGGATCTCAAGCCCGATAGCATCACCTCCGGTTTCTGTATGAATGTTTCCTTTGTCATTATATATCCAGAAAATAGCCTGGTCGCCGTCAATGTCAGGATAATCACCAAAACCGGGGTTATAAAGACCATCAAAATCTGCGTCAACGAAGGGTGCAAGATCCCTGGTTACTGATAAAAGTTCCCCTGCTTTTCCCGTAGCATATTCATTTCCAAGCCCGGGCCATTCTCTTATTGAAACGGGAATGTCTCCAACACTTGCTGGATTATCAGGGCTATAACCTTGTGTTAAAAATTCATCTATTTCTGTTCGGTTTACTTTCCAATGGCGGTCGTAAGCATTACAGGTTACATCATCCACTGTGCCTGATTCATCAAGCGGACCCGGCCAAAAATCGTTACCGCTCTGGCGGTAGGTTTGAGCAGCAATTTTTAACTGCCCCCCGGCATCAATTCCACCGATCCAGAGAGCCCCGGCAAAACTTGAACTCACGGCAATTTCTCCTGTACTTGGATCCACCTTTGGAATAACATATTTTGCGGTATTGGCAAGGTCCCACCAGAAATCACCTGCTCCAAGTAGCCTTGCCCTTACATTGTTTACATCAAGGTCTATTTGTGTTGTAGCATCATTACATGCTGCAGCAAGTTTGCCGTAATTCACAGCCTGGCGGTCAACAATACCAATGTTTTCTTTGGCCTGCAGCCTGCCCGTAATCAGGGTGGCTACAGCGATGAACATAAATATTCTCATTTTAAGCATAGTCTTTTTCTTTTTTTGAGGAGATTAAAAATCAACACCCAGCCCTACTCTTATCCTTCTGGGGATACTGTAATTATCTGGGTTTGCCATTTTTATATTGTACAGGTCAGTAAATGACTGGGGGTCAACCTGAGCTGAAATATATTCTACCCCTTCAGCCGAAGCAAGGAAACCATCATCCAGCGGGTTACCTGTGTAAGCATAAACAGCAATTATGTTTTGATTATCAAACAGGTTTTGCACCCAGAGGTAAGCGTTCAGGTTCACATCCCTTTCTTTTTCACCTTCTCCCATAGTGATTCCCCATGATTTGTCAAGTTTTATATCTGTTCGGAAATGCCATGGCAGGCGGCTTCCGTTAATCTGTCCTTCCAGGTTGGTTCTGTCAGCGACACCGAACTGTGCTGTTCTTGTCGCTTCCGTTTGGCGGGTGTAAGGTTCACCCGAGCGGGAGTTAAATGTTACGTTTAAACCAGAATTATCCAACCAGTTAGGTTGCAAACCTTTCGGATCATCAAAGCGATAATCCATTACCACCTTTATGCTATGTCTGCTATCAAAACTGAGAGGAATAATTGCCCTTAAATTGGGTTGTCCGGAACCGATAAGATTAAGCTGCGAAGTTGTACCGGAGCCTGTTCCATCAGCAAATTGTAAAGTATAGCTTGTTGAAAGTTTTAGGTTATCAGTTCTTCTGGCAATGTCATAACTGACAGTTAAACCTTTTACAGTACCGAAATCTATATTCCCGAAAGTAGTGTAGATAATTGGGTATGCATAGGGAACATTTACTACCTGTATCATATCCCGCAGTTCTTTATAGAATGCTGATATTTTTATAACTGAACTTTCAGACAATTGCTGCTGGAAACCTATCTGGTAGTCAACAGTTTTTTCAGGTTTCAAGTCAGGATTATCAAACACCCCACCTGCATTTTCCTGAAAGAAATAATAATCATAGGGTGTAGCCGATGTTCCTGACGGAGGGCGCTGTGTTAAAATATCATAGTGTGCAAAGAATAAAGCTTCCCTGTTTTCCAATTTTGATATCGGGAATGAGAAGGCTATCCTTGGCATGAAAGTAATCTGCGGTTCATAATCCTGGAAAGAGGCATTGGGATCAAAAGTTTCACTCTTAATGTCTGCATCAGGATCTACAATATAGGGTGTAATTTGTCCGGAAGAAGAACTGGCAGCTATTACAGCAGGGTCGCCTACTTCTTCGCCATCTGAATTATACCAAACATCGCCATCTCTATAACCAAGAATAGTAGGATTCGGGCTGTTAAAATCATCAACATAAACTGCATAGTCAGATCCAATATTACCCGGATGAATGCCATTGGGATTCAATGTGCCGTCAACTTCTCCTACTGAATACAGATCATACAATGAATATTTATCTTTTAATACACTTCTGTTTGCATCGTACCTGTCAACCCGCACACCAACCCGAAAGATGATGTCATTAAAGTTAAACCTGTCCTGAATATACCCTGCTGTATACACCGGTCTGAAAGCGCCTATCGGGCGGGTAAAGTTTCCGTTTTCATCCTGCTCTGTAAAGAAATCATTAAAAGAAGGATTGTCTGCAAGTTTGTTACCGAGGTAATCATACCCGTTGTAGAATACAAGGGCGTTTCCGTTATTCAATAATTCATCTGCGCTAAAAAGATCTAATGAGAATGCATCAAGTGGAAGATTATCTATGTTTATATAATCCAGTTCACCAACGGGCATACCCATCTCTGCAAGCCTTTCTCTTAACTGAACATCAAACCATGATTGGTCTTCTTCTATAAATAGTTGATCATAAGTGATGGTATCAAACTCTCCGAAAGTGAGTCCTGAAGCCAGATATTCTTCATAGGTGTATTCTTGACCATCTATTAGCAGGATCGGATTATCAGTATCCAATGTAAGAATGTGCCTGTTTGTGAGCTGCCTTGCAAGAGTCCAAAGACTTATTGGCAATACCTGATGGAAACGTTCTACTCTTTGCTGGAATTCAAATCCAAACTCAATACTGTGCTTAGAAATATTTGACGATTTTCTGGCACTCTTTATATCAAGTGCTGCATTAAAATTTAAGCCGTACTGGTCATCATCTTGTACAAAGTAGTTTGAAAATGGAAGACCGTTTGTCCACCACATTGAATAAGCTGAGTTACCCACATTGAACGCATCTCCATTCAACAAAGCTCCTGCAATTTGGATATCAAAAATGCTGGATGGTGGTATAGATGTAAGGTCATAGTAGGATTGTGTGATATTGGCAAGTTCAGGGTTAGCCAGGCCGGGAACGTAGGTTACAGCAGTATCAATATAACCAAGTAAAACCCAAGCATCTAAACCAGTAACATCATCTTGTGTGTAAAAATAAAATGGTTGTCTGAAGGTGTTAAACTGTCCTATATATCCATAAGAGAATGGGTCCATCTTGTGTTCTTCGTCCTGGAACTCACGAGAAAATTTGGTATAATCTACCTGCACTGAGTAGTAAGCATTACCAAGAAGGGAAGTTTCACCCTCCTGTGCAGCCCTTTCAGGGAAACGTTGTGTAAACCTCAGGTATCCCCTGTATGTATTTTGCTGGTCAATAGGGTTATTTTCAGGGTTGAACAATGCGAACGTACGCACATAATTATGTCCGAAGAAATTTCTCCAGGAAGCACCCAGTGTGAGGTTTGTGTTTTTGGTAAGCTTGTAATCAAACTTTGTTTGAATTGCTAATCCCCTGTTATTCGTATTGTCTTTATAAGCAATTTCTTCTATATCATCATAAGTTACATATTCCCAGGCTTTGTTAAACCCTGTTCCTGTTTCTGAAGGAACCAATGGGTTTGCTACGAGGTTTTCGAGAACATCATCTTTTAGTTTATAGTTGGTAATAGCAGCCGGATCAGGGTCTTTTTCCAATTCAAGTTCGGCAGCTATAAAAAAACCAAGTTTTGCTGAAGCAGAATCAGTGCCTTTATATTTGGTAATAAGTGGTCCTGTTAAAAAAACACTACCGAGCCCGTAACCGTAAGGATCAAGATAATAGGATGTTCCTAATTCAATACTTCCGTTGTATTCATTTGAAGGACCCCTGGTAGTAATTGTTACAAAGCCACCTGTGGCATCGCCGTATTTTGGATCAACTCCCCCGGTAATAACTTCTAATTGTTCAATAGCATCCTGGGGTAGTTTCAATGACCCTGAAACCCTCACACCATCAATCACAAACTCAGTAGCATCACCTCTGGAACCTTTAATACTTAATCCAGCACCTTCATCACTCTGGTAAACTCCTTCTTTTGTTGCTGCAATAGATGTTACGTTTCTTGTAGCTATCTTTTGAATATCTTCTTTTGTTACTACTCCGCCCGTACTTGTGTTTCCTTTATCAACCAATGGTGCCTGGTATTCTATGATTACATCTGCCAATATTTTATTTTCTGAAAGTATGATATCTTTCAAAAACACAATCCCGGAAGAAACCACTACGTCTGTTACCCTGTACTTATTGCCCTGGTAAGAAGCCTCTATTTCATAAGTACCCGGTGTTAATCCGGAAATAGAATACTTCCCATCAAAGTCTGTTTGAACTCCTGTTTCAAGAATGCCGTTTTTGTAAGCAGCTACAGTAGCAAAGGGAATCCCATCCCCATTTTCTTCAAGCACCTTTCCCTGAATTTCACCACTTTGAGCGAATGCTGCGCTTACAGAAAAACACAATACGACCAGTGCGTAAAGGAATTTTTTCATAGACCGAAGTTTTAATAATTGTTAAGAAGCCGTAAAAATATATAAATAATCGAAAACAAAAATAAAATAGATTGTCATATTTTCAGTCAGCAAGCAGTCATTTAAAAACCAGCGAACTGTCATTTAAAATCAACAGAATTGTCATACGAGATACAATGCCAGTATGCGTTGTAGGAGGATATCTGAAATTTTGAAAAAGGATTCATGTGTCCAACCTGCAATGTGTGGGGTAAGAATTACGTTATTCATAGCAGCAAGTTTTTTTAACATTTCTTTATCCTCAGGGGGCAATTCGTAAAATTTCTCGTTTTCAAAAACATCTAAAGCTGCCCCCTTTATTTTTCCATTTTGCAGTGCTTCCAGAAGATCTTTTGTTCTTACATTTCTGCCCCTGGAAGTATTCAGGAGATAAAATTCCTTTTTACATTCTGTAATAAATGTTTCATTTATATAGTGATGTGTTTCAGTAGTGTGAGGGATATGCAGGGAAATAATATCAGCTTCCAGTTTTATTTTTTCGAGGTACGATTCTGTAACTCTTTCGTTTCCGAATCCTGTTTTGTATTTATCATGCGCAAGGATTTTTACATGAAATCCGGCAAGTTTTTTTGCAAAAGCGGAACCTGTATTGCCATAGCCTATAATACCAATAGTTTTTCCATCTAACTCAACTCCCCTGTTTTTTTCCCTTTGCCAGATATCGTTTTTTATTTCATAATGGGCAGCAGAGATATTGTTAAGTAAACTCAGCAACATCCCCAGTGCATGCTCTGCCACTGCATTGGCATTGCCCTCAGGCGAATTAAGTACCTGAATGTTTTTTAACTGCGCATATTTTACATCAATATTTTCCATGCCGCTGCCTGCACGGGCAATGAACTTCAGCCTGCTTGCTTTATCAATCAACGTCTGCGTAACAAGAATTTTTGTACTGAGAACCAGGCCGTCATAATTTTCAATCACATCAGATACTTCTACATTTGTAATTTCAGGAAATACATCAACTGAAAAACCTGCCGCGGTAAGTTGTTCAGCAAGATGAGGGTGAAGATGATCTGTAATGATGATGCGCAATGTCTCCCTGATTTTTTATTGAAAGATATTTATTTCAGTTGTTCAATAGATTTTGTAAGCATTTGAAAGTCTTCAATACTAAGCTGTTCTGCTCTTTTATCTGCAAAGGTAAGCTGAAGTAAAACTTCTCTTGCATGCAGTATTCCTGCTAATGCATTGCTGAGTTTTTTTCGGCGTTGGTTAAACCCTGTTTTTACTATTTGCCTGAAAAGTTTTTCATCATAATCAGTTTTTGTTTTTCTCCTTTTCAATTTCACAACAGCAGAATAAACCTTTGGAGCAGGGTCAAATTCTTCAGGCGAAAGTTCAAACAGATACTCAACTTCATAAAATGCCTGGGTAAGAACTGTAATCACTCCATAGTCTTTATTCCCGTGTGTTGCTGCAAGTCGCTGGGCCATCTCCTTCTGAAACATGCCAACAGCAAGAGGGATAAGTTCTTTTTCTTCCAGGATTTTAAAAACTATTTGAGAAGAAATATTAAAGGGGAAATTGCCAATGACTGCAAACTGTTTTTGAAAATATTTTTTCAGGTCCAATCTGAGAAAATCTCCAGTAAGAATTTTCTTTTCGTTCACATGCAGGTCATCTTTCAGGAAGCGAATAATACGTTCATCAATCTCACTGAAGAAAATTTCATTCCCCGTTTGTAATAAATGTTTTGATAAAATACCCAAACCGGGGCCTATTTCCAGGATTGTTTGCGTTTCAGCCTCAGCTAAAAGAGCATGTACTATGCGTTGCGCAGTCTCCTCGCTTTTCAGAAAATGCTGCCCGAGTGATTTTTTGTGTGAAAAGTTTTTACCCATGCGCCGCTTTGCAAAGAAAAGTTAAAAAAACATTATCGCTGTAACCTTTTTCGTTCTTGTGTTTCTATCTTGCATCTGTCGCTGAATAACAATGGGCAATAACCTGCATGCAGAATTTTTAAACTTGTACAAACCGGTTCATGAACGGTTTGTAAACTATTGCCGAAACCATTGTTACGGGCTGATGGATACCCAGGATCTTGTGCAGGAAAGTATTTTGAAAACGATGCAGCATTTTACAAGCATAAAGGAAAAGGAAAAACTCCTGCCTTTTATGATCTCAGTGGCGAACAACATTGTGAGAAGCATGCTGCGAAGGAAAAAATTCAGCGGTGTGTTTAATGACGAAAAATTTCAAAACCTGCAAGCGCATTCTGCTGACCCATCAATATCAGCTGACATGCATTACCTGTACAAGGCTTTAAGTAAGTTGCCTGTAAAAGACAAAGAAGCAATTTTACTTTTCGAAGTAAGCGGGTATTCTATCAAAGAGATAGCAGAAATTCAAACGTCAAATGAAAATGCAACTAAAACAAGATTAAGCCGGGCGAGGCAAAAATTGCGGGAGTTATTAAGCGATAGGGTAACTCCATCAGGTGCAAAAGCTTTATTCACTTTATTGATATAACAGCAATGGAAGAAAAGCAGATACAAAAAATTTTTTCTGAGATGAAGCAGTTACCTGCTGATGTAAAACTTTCAGCATTAGAAACTTTTGTACTTGCTCAACCGGCAGCAATTTTTACAGCCAAGGCTGTAGGTTGGTTAAAACTTAAATTATTACTCACTTCAAAAAAAGGAATTTTTATGATCAGTACAACATTTTTAGCAACTACTACGGCAATTGTTTTATCAACACTGCCAGGGAAAGGAAATGAGACAGGTTCCACCACACAACAACCCCCAGCACTGCATGAACAACAATTAGTAAACCCGCATGCAGGTTTGCCAGAAGAAAATTTTCCGGAAATAGCAACGGAAGAACAACTCAAAAAACTCGGTTTCAGCAAAGAACAGATCACTACGCCTATTACGCCAATTAGTGAAATGCTTTCTGATACCACAAAAAAGAAAAAAACTGTTGCCGTTTCGAATGGCAACTCAGTAACCATCATTTCAACAGGCGATGGGGATTCAGAAAGCCCAATGGCTGTGGCCATTTCAACCGATGAAGAGGGAAGGGTAAGTTATGCTTACAGCACAGATAGTATTATTCCTGAAATTACCATTGCTGGCAAAGACAACACAATCACTATTGTAAGTGATTGCGGCAAGGGAAATGATTTTGAAAAAATTATTGAAGAAGAGTTAAAAAAAGACGGGTTGATTGCAGATGTTAAAAAATACAGTTATGAAATTACGGATGATTCTTTTTCAGTGAACAATAAAAAACAAAGTGGATACCAACGGGAAAAATATCTCAATCTTCTGCTGAATAACTCCTGCATCAGTTTGGGAGATACTTTTACTTTTGAATATGAAAGAAACAAGAATACCGTTACAATATCTACAGATTCAAACTCAGATTAAAGAAACTCCTTTTCATAGTAAACAGATCTTGTGTTCTCTCCTCAGCCTGTAAGTATGTATTTTTATACCGAAGTTAAAAAACACTTACCGGCGCATGGAGAACAAATTAAAGATAGGTTTTACCCTGGGTGATGTAAACGGCATTGGCCCCGAAGTTTTAATAAAGGGATTAGATGACACAAGGATTATAAAACTGTGTACACCGGTTATTTACGGCAGCAGCAGGATACTTGCGTATTATAAGAAGATGTTTAACGCAGAGGGGTTCAACTATGCAAATACTGTGAATGCTGAACAGGCAAACCCGAAAACCATCAACATCATAAATTCTATATCGGAAGAAGTGCTGATCCAGCCCGGACAGGAAACTGAGGTTGCGGGGAAAGCAGCTTTTAAAAGTTTAGAGTCGGCTACCAATGATCTGCTGCAGAAAAAAATTGATGCGCTTGTTACCTCGCCTATCAATAAAAAAAACATGCAGCAAAGCGGTTTTAATTTTCCCGGACACACGGAATATTTTAACTCAAGAACAAACAGCGAAAGTGTGATGCTGATGATGAATGAAAGTTTGAAAGTAGGATTAGTAACAAACCATCTTGCTGTAAGAAATATAACCCAAGCCATTACAAAAGAAAAAATTCTAAAGAAAATTGAGATCATTCATCATGCACTCAAACAGGATTTCGCCATCTTTAATCCCACCATTGCCGTGCTTGCATTAAACCCGCATGCGAGCGATAATGGTTTGCTGGGTGATGAAGAAAAAAACATCATCATCCCTGCAATAAAAGAAGCGCAGGATAAAAAGATCATCGTCACCGGCCCGTTTCCGGCAGACGGGTTTTTCGGCAGTGGCAATTATCAAAAATTTGATGCGATACTGGCGATGTATCATGACCAGGGGCTGGTGGGCTTTAAGTCGCTTAGCTTCGGGAGCGGCACAAACTTTACTGCGGGTTTGCCCTTTGTGCGTACCTCACCCGACCATGGAACTGCCTATGACATAGCCGGGAAAAATGAAGCTTCGGCTGACAGCATGCTGCAGGCTATCTTCTCAGCCATTGACATAGCCAACAACCGCCGGGAATTCTTAGAAAGCTCAAAAAACCCGCTGAAGAGAATTGTGATGGAAAGCGAACGGGGGTGAGAGGAAAAAACAAAACCCGCAATGAGAAACAGTGCGGGTTTTGTTTTCAAACTCATTCTACTCACTTCTGAATCACCATCAGTTTTGTATCCATCACTTTACCATCCACCAGCAAAGTGTAACTGTAAGTACCTGCTGCAAGTTGGCTGGCTTCTATTTCTAAAACTCCTGTGCCGAGTTTTACATCAGCAAGAAATAAACTCTGCCCGTTTGAGTTTGCAATTTTTATTTGTGCTGATGTAGCAGATACTGGAACATAGTAGCTGATGTTTGTTTTTCCTGTGAAGGGGTTGGGGATGTTTTGAGAAAGTGAAGCAACTTCAGCATCACTTTGTAAAGTGATTTGCGTTTTGCTGATTTCCTGTTCTGTTGTTTCATCGTTCAACACAATGCCTTGTTTTGTGATGAGTTTTTCGAGTTTGGAAATTCTTTTTTCAAGATCATCATTTTCCTTGTGCAAACTGCCAACTGAAGACTGCAAACTTGAATTTTCATCACTGAGTTCCTGAATGGCTTTCACCATAGGCACTACAAAACTGCTGTAGCGCAGACCGATGATGTCTCCGCTTTTATCAACTCCTGAAAAATCATAATTGATTTTTTTTGCTG
>JBJXHH010000131.1:0-89806 GCA_046160675.1 Chitinophagales bacterium | reverse complement strand
GATAACCGCTAAACCAACGATGAGGTGGCGGGTATTCCTGGTAAGCATTATAGGGGTTCTGAAAAACTGGAGAGATCCAAAGCGAATTCACACCAAGTGATTGAAAATATCCCTCATCAATTTTTTTCAAAATTCCCGTGAGATCACCGCCATAATAATTTGCCTGCGGCAATACCCGGTCATCCTGTACGGGATTATCATTTGCTGTATCGCCATTATTAAATCTGTCCACCATCATAAAATACATGATGGTTTTTTGGAAGTCATCTTTTTCTAAAAGCGATGGGTCGGAAATTACTTTTCCGTATTCGAGAGGGATGAGGAGATCATTAGATTCACCGAATTGATTAAACGAGAATAAACGAATAAAAGAGCGTTTTTTATTTTTCGAAACTCCGGGTATTACAACATAATAACTACCATTCCCATCTATACTATTTTCCGCAATAAAATTGTCCCACAAAAAGATGAGAGTTGAATTAAACTCATCAAATGGGTCGTAATGATTTATCCAGATTGTATCTTCAGTTATCCTTTCACAATTATAATAAGGCAGAACATCTTTATTCAAGCTTCCTACCTTCATCAAACTATTATATCCGCCAATTCCATTATCAATTTTTTCAGAATTACTTGGGTCGAGAAACCAGTTGCCATCTGCAACAATTTGATATTGATACCTGCCGGGATTTAAAACAAGTTCTGCTTGCCATATCCCCTTTTTATTTTCCATGAAGATCACATTCGGGTTCCAGCCAGTGAAATCGCCTACTATAGAAACTTTAGAATATGTTTTTCCCTGCGCATCAAAAGCAAAAGTGACCTTTTCTTTTTTTGATTTCCGCATTAAGATTGAATAGGTGTTTATTGCTGTTGTGATTTTTAATTCACTTAAAAACGGAATTTCATTTTTAATGGAAGTGAGTTTTAATATTTTTTTATCCGCAGATAATTCCTGTTTTAAAATATCCGGCGTTTCAATTTTCTGAATAACACTCACATCAGTAAAATAATCTTCGAGATAAACAATTGTTGTATCAGTTTCTAATTGTATGGGAGAAGCAAGTCCGGATATTTCTGATTGGGCGTTTGCTGTTTGAAGAAATAAAAAAATAAAAGTAGTGTGTAAAATTTTTTTCATGTTGATCTGATTACTCATTATTTTCCATCAACCACAAATACGCATCATCAAACTCCCTTCTCCAGAAGCTTTCTGTATGTTGTCCGTCACTTTCAACAATGATACGCATTTCAAGAGATGGCAATTGTTTCTTTAATAAAAGATTATACATGCGTTGCATATCAAACATATAAGTATACTCATTCCCTTCTTTTGCTCCGGCGATGAAATAAATTTTTGTGGGCAGGTTGCTTGAGAATTTTTCCGCATTACTGAAATTCCCATTATTTGTCCAGAAAGCGGGCGAGAAAACCGCTGCTTTACCGAATGTTTGATTGTAATTCAAAACAAAATATAAACTCATCAATCCTCCCATACTACTTCCGGCAATGGCAGTGAACTCCCTGCCGGCGTTGGTTCTATAACTTGCATCAATTTTTCGTTTCAACGTATTTACAATAAATTCTGCAAACGCATCTCCTTCTCCACTTGTGACATATTTCTTAATCTTCCAGGGAGAATATTCAGATAAGCGCATCTCTCCAGCATGATCTATGCCTACAACAATACTTGTTTCAAAATTGAGTTCGCACAGAGAATCCATAGTTTCATCAATGCCCCATTCTCCCGCTGGAGAATACACATCGTCAAATAAATTCTGCCCGTCAAGCATATAAAGCACAGGGTATTTCTTTCCTGATGTTTCATAATCACAAGGCAAATACACCCGGATATTTTTTTCCCTTTTCAATTCTTCTGAATACACAGAAAACTGTATCACATCTTTATTCCCCTTTTTCAATTTATCCGGTTTCAGGTCATCCCATCCCTCAACTTTTGTTTCAATGATCATTCCCGGTTTATACAGATTTGTTCTGTTTTGTGTCTGGCTTCCATCACTATGCACCTCAACCTGCAGCCAGCTTCCATGTGTAAATTTATACTCAAGTGATGTGATATCTTTAGGTGGAGTAACTGTAAGAGAATAAATTCCATTACTATTCTTTACTAAATATTTTTTGTCAGCAGGATTCCACCCGTTAAAATTTCCGGCAACGTAAATATTGTTTTTAATTGAATCAGGGAAATCATTTGCATTTGTTACAATGAAGGTTACCTGTGCGTTTAATAAACCATGAAACAAAAGACAGAAATAAATGGTTGCTGTAAATTTCCTTACCCTGATGTTGTCCATTTCTATCAATTGTAATCTGAATGTGTAAATTTGTCTTCAAAAATAGAACTTTTAGATGGCTTCCTATATAGTCAGTCAAGATGAAAAAAATCTATAAAATTATTCCTGCGCTATTACTGTTTCATCAGCATTTTACATCCTATTCTCAATCCCCAGATTTTATGATGCAAGGCTGGTATTGGAATTTTCCGGGTTCAGTTGGTACAAACTCATTCATGGAAAACCTGGGGCTGATAAGCGGTGACTTTGCCGATGCAGGTTTCAATTATGTTTGGCTTCCTCCGTTGGCAAAAGGAACGGGGGGAAGTTTTAGTGTTGGTTTTGATGTGAAGGACTATTACGATATCGGTGAATTTGGTTCTGCAAGATGGGGTTCTTACCTTGATTATATTTTAACTATTGAACAGTTTAATGCTGCTGGTATAAACGCAGTGGCAGATGTCATTTATAATCACCGTGATGGTGGAGCATGGGAAAAAAATATTTCAGTGGAAGGATGGTTGGAGAATATGAACTATGATAAAATTGCCGCTGGCGACCAACCCTACCCATCAAATAGATTTCGATGTATACTCCCCCTTGGCGGAACAAGTGGTAACGAAGCTGGAACTTATTATTTTAAATTTCATTCAGCCAGCGGACACTCTAACTTTTTCTCCAAGCCCTTTGACATTATTATGTATACAAATAAAACTCCGGCAGATTATACAACCGGGGCTACTGATGAAATAGAGCCCAACGGCGGCGCTGATTGCGGGGAAACAAACAATACTTATTCCCTCGGCAAAGTTAAACATGCCAGCATTGATAATAGCGGTTGCGGAACTGATGAATTTGCTTTGACTTTAACTTCTTCTCAATATTATGCAGAAGGCGATACACTATATATAAGAATGTATAATACAGGTGCGGAGGGGCTAAGCGACTTGAGTGATCATTTTATTTATGGTCTCTGGAGCGGGAGTTTAGCTACTGATATACAAGCACAACTTGAATATCAAACCACCACAGATTTTTCTTCTATGCCAAGTGGTAAAGGCGAAATGAATGCATCCAATTTCAAACCCAACGGAAATCCTACACAATTATCAGGCGACCAGGATGCTATGTTCTTCTATTATGATATTGATCAAGGTGTTTCGTCATCACAACTTGTTTTACAAGATTGGACAAAGTGGCTTTGGGAAGAAAAAGGCATCAGGGGCTACAGGATGGATGCAGTAAAACATTTTCCGGGCTGGTTTATGGGTGACATGCTTGACTTCCTGCACAACAATGGGATAAATCCGGGGATGGTAGTAGGCGAAAACTATGATTTTTCTCCTTCAGTTTTAAAAGGTTGGATTGACGATGTTTTATATCATATGAATGATGATACAAAAGCAAACATGAATGTTCGGGTTTTTGATTTTGCGTTAAGAAATAATCTTGAGCAGGCATGTGATAATGAAAGCTATGATGTAAGAAATCTATTTTATTCCGGTATTGTAGATGGTGCAGGCGGCAGTGGATTTAATGTTGTAACATTTGTGAATAATCATGATTTCAGAGACCCCGGTCAACCGGTAGATAACAACACAGAACTTGCATATGCATATATTCTCACAAATAATAAACTCGGCATTCCTTGTGTGTTTTATACAGATTATTATGCGCCCCAGAACCTGCAATACAAGATCAATGGCTTGATGGAGGCGCATGAAAGGTATATTTACGGTGCATCACAGGTAGATTATCTCAACCGATTTTCTTCCCCCTACGCATCTACTTACATTTCAGGTTCAGCAAACCGTTCGCTCATTTACCAATTGAGTTATACAGAAAGTGGAAAAGAAGTTATTGTAGCAATAAATTTTTCAAACTCAACTTTAAAACTTGATCAGATAATAAACACGGCAAATATTTTTCCGGGCGATACCCTCACAGATATATTTACTGTCTCACCTTACGATTTCATTACTGTGCAAAGCGATAACGAGATTTACCTTGAAATTCCAGCAAAAAATTTCGCTGTGTTTGTGGAAGGAGATATAAGGGATGAAGTGATTGATATTTCAACTCCTGTAGCCATTGAAACCCCTGCGGTACAGGGCTTTGCAGTGTATCCAAACCCGGCAGATAATTTCCTTTATTTTCAGTTGGAAATTTCAATGAATGAAGGTATTACTGCAGATATTTATGATTTGCAAGGAAAAATTTTACGACACGAAATTGTAAGTACCTCACTTCAGAAAATCAATATTGAAAATTTACCAGTTGGGTTATACATCCTGAAAATGAACTCATCCGGAAGAACATGGGTTACAACATTTATAAAAGAATAATTTTTAAATCATGAATGAAATATTTACAGAAGAAAAGATAAATACAAAATTTGCAAACATATTTCCGACATGGGAAAACATTCCTCCTGAAATGAAAATGGACTTTCCCCTTCATCAGAAAGAATATCTTATCAATGGAGAATTAAAAACCTGGGAGGGAAAAACACAAAAAATTGAATCACCAGTGCTATTGAAAACTGAAACTGGTTTTGAGAAAGTAGTACTTGGTTCTCATCCACTGTTGAATACTGAAGAAGCTATGAAAGCAGTAGACGCCGCATCTCATGCCTATGACTTGGGAAGAGGTTTGTGGCCTACACTCTCAGTCAAATTACGCATTGCTTCGATGATGAAATTTGTTACCCTCATGAAAACAAAACGAGACGATGTTGTGAAACTGCTTATGTGGGAGATCGGTAAAACGAAACCTGATTCAGAAAAAGAATTTGACAGAACCATTCAATATATTTTAGACACCATAGAAGCTTTAAAAGATCTCGACAGAACTACCAGCAAGCTTCAAAAAGAAGAAGGGATATACGCACAAATACGCAGGGGGCCGCTGGGTGTAGCACTATGCATGGGTCCATACAATTACCCGCTCAATGAAACATTTTCTACCCTCATACCCGCCCTTATTATGGGAAATTGCGTTGTATTCAAACCCGCAAAATTTGGGGTGTTACTTATTCGACCTTTAATGGAAGCTTTCAGAGATGCATTTCCAAAAGGGGTAATAAATATTATTTATGGGGAGGGGAAAGAAATTGTTGGGCCCATTATGGAAAGCGGAAAGATTGATGTGTTTGCCTTTATAGGCACCAGCCGTGTAGCAAACATCATTAAAAAGGCTCACCCTAAAGCAAATCGATTAAGAAGTGTCCTGGGACTGGAAGCTAAAAACCCAGCCATTATTTTACCCGATGCCGAACTTGAGAATGCAGTGAGTGAATGTATTACCGGAAGCTTGTCATTTAACGGCCAGCGATGTACGGCCCTGAAAATTATTTTCGTGCATAAAAGTATTGCAAACAATTTTATAGAAAAATATATAGAAAAACTCAAAACCTTAAAACCGGGCATGCCCTGGGAAAAAGATGTAATTCTCACCCCGCTTCCTGAAAAACATAAACCGGCTTACCTGAAAGAACTTATTGAGGATGCACTTGCTAAAGGTGCAGACATAATGAATGAAGACGGGGGCGCACAATTTCACACTTATTGCCATCCGGCAGTATTATTTCCAGTAAATAAAGAAATGAAAATTTGGTCTGAAGAACAGTTCGGGCCAGTAGTTCCCATTGCAACTTATAATAATATCAATGAGGTAATTGAATATATTGAAACCAGCAACTATGGACAACAAGTGAGTATATTCGGAAAAGACGCTACAAGGTTAGCTGAACTCATAGATCCGCTTGCAAACCAGGTTTGCCGTGTAAATATTAATTCACAATGCCAGCGGGGTCCTGATAAATATCCTTTTAACGGAAGAAAAGATTCTGCTGAGGGCACACTGAGTGTAACAGATGCACTACGGGTTTTTTCTATAAGAACTACAGTTGCATTTAAAGAAAGTGATTTGAATAAGACAATAGTGAGTACTATTTTAGAAGGGAGAAAAAGCAATTTTCTTTCTACAGACTATATACTATAATACCTATGCATCATTACGCAAACTTAATTGAGGCAATGAATGACCTGAGAACAAAAGGATATATAACGGATTTTTTACATAAAGAAAATTGTATTGCCTGTGATCACGGGCGTTTACTTTCTCCCGAAGAATTTGTGATTGATAATGCTTTCAGATTTGAAGAGGATAGCGATCCTGAAAATCAAAGTATCTTGTATGCTATTTCATCAATTGACGGAAAGGAAAAAGGTTTGCTGGTGAATACCTTCGGAATTTATTCAGATGCGTTATCAGATGCCATGATCGAGAAACTTAAAATCACCCATCATTAACTTCACAAGAAGGTATATTTTTACTGCTCAAAAATTGAAAATATAACTTTCCAATTCTATTGGATAAAATAACAGGAACATTGTATGCAACGCACAGCCGGAATATTATTACACCCAACTTCTTTACCGGGCCAGTATGGCATCGGCACACTCGGAAAAGAAGCTTTTGCATTTGTAGATTTTTTAGCGAAGGCAAAACAAACTTACTGGCAAATTTTACCCCTGGGTCCAACGGGCTACGGAGATTCGCCTTACCAGTGTTTCTCCAGTAAAGCCGGAAATCCCTACCTTATTGATATTGACATCCTGATTGACGAAAGCCTGATAACAGAAAAAGATGCCGAAAAGTTGGTGCAATCACAAAGCGAAAGGGTTGACTATGGGCATGTAATAACAGAAAAACTTGCGCTGCTGAAAATTGCGGAAAAAAATTTCAGGAATGTTTCTGACCAAATTGATTACAAAAATTTCTGTTCTTTAAATAAAACATGGTTGGATGATTATGCACTCTTCATGGCACTGAAAGAACATTTTGACAAACGGCCATGGTATGAATGGGAAGATGCTTACAGGCTGAAAGATAATGCTTCGATAGAAAAATTAAAGCCTGAATTGGAAGATAACTTGGCATTTCAGAAGTTCATACAGTATACGTTTTTCAAACAATGGAAACATCTTAAATTATATGCAAACAATAAAGGTTTAAAAATTATTGGCGATATTCCTATTTATGTAGCCATGGATAGCAGTGATACCTGGGTGAACCCATCAATATTTCAGTTTGACGAAAATAAAAATCCAACTTGTGTAGGAGGATGCCCTCCTGACTATTTTAGTGCAACAGGGCAACTTTGGGGAAACCCCATCTTCAATTATATTGAAATGGAAAAAGATAATTTCAACTGGTGGATTGATCGCATAAAATACAATCTTGAACTCTATGATATAATCCGGGTTGATCATTTTCGGGGTTTTGCAGGTTATTGGAGTATCCCTTACGGTGAACAAACCGCAGTGAACGGAAAATGGGTAGATGGCCCCGGGTATAATTTATTTAATGCCATAAAAAATGCACTCGGCGAAATTCCTATCATTGCAGAGGACCTGGGAATGATAACACCTGATGTAATTTCTTTGAGAGATGACTTCAATTTACCCGGGATGAAAATCTTACAGTTTGCATTTGACAGCTCAGAAGCCAATGATTACATCCCCCATAATTACATTAAAAATTGTGTTGTTTACACCGGAACACATGATAATGAAACGGTGAACGGCTGGTACGAAAATGCAAGCGATCCTGATGCTGAATACCTTCTTGATTACCTCAACTCAAACGGGAAAGATATTGCCTGGGATCTCATCCGCTGCGCTTGGGCAAGTGTTGCTAACACAGCAATTGTTCCCATGCAAGATGTTTTGAACCTTGGCCCGGATGCCAGAATGAATTTACCCGGGACAACAGAAAACAACTGGCAGTGGCGTATGCAACCGGGAGAATGTACTGACTTTTTAGCTGAAAAATTATCAGCATTGACACTGCTTTACGACAGGCATAAAAAATAACTTCAGGATTTCTCCAATTTTCATTCAGTAAATTTACAGTGTGAAAATTCTACTCATAGAAGATGAAGAGCATCTGGCCGATTCAATAATAAATTTTTTGAAAAAAGAGGGCTTTCTTTGTGAATGGGCAAAGAATTTCAAATCAGCAGACGAAAAGATTGACATCTATGAATATGAATGCGCCTTGGTGGATATCACTTTGCCCGATGGAAATGGATTGGATACAATTCGGGCCTTAAAGGAAACAAAACCTAAAACAGGTATCATCATCATCTCAGCGAAAAATTCCCTGGACGATAAAATAAATGGCCTTGAACTGGGGGCAGATGATTACATTACAAAACCCTTTCACCTTGCTGAACTGAATGCAAGAATAAAATCTGTGATCCGTCGTAAAAGTTTTGAAGGAAATAAAATAATTCATGCTAATGACATAAGGATTTATACAGAAAGCCAGGAAGTGTTTGTAAATGAAAAACTGATTTCCCTAACCAAAAAAGAATATACTTTATTGTTGTTTTTTATTGCAAATAAAAATAGGGTACTCACTAAAGAATCAATAGCAGAGCACCTTTGGGGTGACGATGCTGACAATGCTGACACCTTCGATTTTATTTATTCCCACATAAAAAACCTGCGCAAAAAAATCACAGATGCCGGCGGAGACGACGCCATTCGCTCAGTGTACGGAATGGGTTATAAATTTAACGCTGCATGAAACTCTTTACGAAAACAAGTTTGTATTATTCAGCAGTTGCTTTTTTTCTTTTTCTTGCGGGAAGCATCGTTTTCTATTTTTATTTAAAAAATGTGATTCATGAAGACATGGAAGAAAACCTCCAGCTTGAAAAAGACAAGATCATTCAATACACGAACGATTCATTATATTTTCCATCGTCCTCTGTTCTCTCCAGTGATATACTTACATTTTACAAAACCGATAAAGCAGTACCAGAAACTTTAAGAGACACTTTATTATATAATGTACTGGAGGAAGAGGATCAGAAATTTAAGCAGTTGGTGTTTTCAGTAGAAATCAAGGGGCAATATTATACTGCATCTCTTAGTAAACCCATGTTTGAAGCAGATGACTTGCTTGACGCAATTGTAACAATCCTCGGAATCATAGCTATAATTATGCTGATTGTAATGTTCTTACTTACAAGAATACTTTCAAAAAAGATGCTCAAGCCCCTCTACGATATGCTGGAAAAGCTCAGGATGTTTGACGTTAATATATCTGAAAAACTTAACTTCCCCTCTACTTCAACCTCAGAATTTGCTTTGTTACATACTGCCATTGAAACGATGGCAGGGAGGATACAACAGGATTATCAAAACATGAAAGTGTTTAATGAGAATGCCTCACATGAAATGCAAACTCCATTGGCTATCATACGTGCAAAACTGGAATTACTGTTTCAGGAAAACAATCTGCCCGATGAACAAGTAAAGGTTTTGCATGAAATATATGCTTCAACTAACCGTTTGTCAAAACTCAACCAATCCATGCTTCTGCTTTCAAAAATTGAGAACCGGCAGTTTCATGAAACCGAAAAAATCTTTGTCGAAAATGTGTTGAATGAAAAATTGCAGCAGTTTGAAGAATTGATCAATCATAAAAACATTTCTGTCGAGAAAAAATATATTTCAAATCCTCATTTGCAAATCAATGCTTATTTGTGTGATATATTGTTATCTAACCTGCTGGGCAATGCAATAAAACATAACAAACAAAACGGGAAAATAGTAATAAACCTTTCGGAAGACTCTCTTCACATTTCGAATACGGGTAATCCCCCTGAGTTTCCGTTACATGAATCTTTTGAGCGATTTAAAAAATCTAACTCTTCCTCAGAATCTACCGGATTGGGATTGGCAATTGTAAAACAAATCTGCGACCTGTATGGTTTTTCCATCAAGTATACGTACAGGGAATTCCTGCATCACATTACTATTCAGTTTTGATATTCTTTTCTTTTACAAGGCGCCAAAGAATTGCGCTTATGAATAAACTTATAGCACTTATCTCAAAAATGATTTTCTTGTTTTCGGCATCATTTACAAACTGGGCAATAATTAAACTTACCACTAACTGGGGTATCACAATACTCATATTAAAAATACCCATGAACAATCCCATTTTAGCCTTGTTCACCTTTTCACTCATAATAGCAAAAGGCAGGCTCACTATGGCTGCCCACCCTATTCCGGCTATAGCCATACATAAATAAACTATCATATCTGTTTTTCCGAAAAGAACAATCCCTGCATAACCTAAACTCATGATAAAAAGGCTAGCGGACTGAACGGGAATACGGCCGAATTTTTTCGATAGCGGTTCAAGAACAAATGCCGGAAGGATTGCCCCCACAGCGTTGAGAATTAAAAAAGAATAACTAATAACTTTACCAATGCTGTTCTTTTCATCTTCAGTAAGTCCTGATGTGTCCGTGTTATTGAACAAAATTTGGGCAGCATAAGCAAACATGAATACAAACATCGTTTGTACGCCTATCCAGGAAAAAGCATTGGCGAGATAAATTTTTACAAGCTCTTTTACATCTACTTTTTGTTTTGGCAATTCAACATTTAATCCTTTCAACTCTAAAGCATCATTTGCTGCGGCCTGTAAAATCTTTGGTTCTTTTATAAAAAAAACAGGAATGATGGAACACACAAGCACAACAAAAACTCCAACATATATTAAAGTATAATTATTTATATAAGCCCCGATGAAATATGCGCCAACTCCAAAAGTTCCTGAAACAGTTTGCATCCATGTATACCCTTTTGTTCTTGCTTTCCCTTCAGGGGTAACATCTGTTATGATGCTTCTTGTAGGATTAAACCCCAGGTTAATTGCAAGATCAAGTGTCATTGCTACACAAAGTGCTACCGGTACAAGGCTTTTTGCACCGAATAATTTTTGTATCACATCCAGGTTAGGTAAACATAAAAGCATTAAAGCAGCTAGTACGCCCCCTATTAAAATAAAAGGCCTTCGCCTTCCTCCCCAAAACCAAGTATTATCAGAAATGAACCCGATAACCAGCTGCATGATCAATCCTGCCAACGGACCACTTGCCCACACTAAGCCTATTTCTTCAATGTTAAGACCATACTCGGTGCTGAGTATCCAGCTTAATGCACTTATCTGTACGCATAATGCAAATCCCATCGCTGTGGCTGGCAGCGACAAGATGATGTAAAATACATTCCTGAGTCTTTTTTGGATATCAAACATACAAGCTATTAGAGTAATAGAAACGGTAAATATAATTTGAATTCTTTCATAAAAAATTACAATGAACAAAATCTTTCATTCTATTTTCTTTTTCTCTTTAACAATTAAAAAAATAGCCTACTTTCGCTCAACAAAATAAAGATGTTATGCAGGAGAAACCTCGTTTAAGTTTCTGGCAAATCTGGAATATGAGTTTCGGGTTTTTAGGAATCCAGTTTGGTTTTGCTTTACAGAACAGCAATGCATCGGCAATACTTCAAAACTTCGGAGCTGACATTCATAATTTGAGTTGGTATTGGCTTGTGGCTCCAATAACCGGTATGATAGTACAACCTATTATCGGGCATTACAGTGATAACACCTGGAATAAACTTGGCAGAAGGAAACCCTATTTTTTAGTAGGTACTATCTTATGCTGTATTGCATTAGTACTCTTACCAAATTCTTCTGCATTTCTTGCCGGAAAATCTGCGTTGCTCATTGGTGCCGGCATGCTAATGATAATGGATGCAAGCATTAATGTTGCCATGGAGCCTTTTAGAGCACTGGTAGCTGATAACCTTCCTGACAAACAAAGAACACTTGGATTTTCTGTACAAACCTTCCTTATTGGTATTGGAGCAGTTATTGGGAGCTGGTTACCCTGGATGATGGCAAACTGGTTTAGTGTATCATCTTCTGCTCCTGCCGGAATAGTCGCAAACAATGTTGTTTTTTCCTTTTATATAGGTGCACTGGTTTTTTTTGGGGCTATGATGGTTACTATTTTGTTTGCAAAAGAATACCCTCCAAAAGAATATGAGATGTATCATGGCGTTGCTAAAAAAGAAAAACATGGGTTGGCTGAAATCTTTTCTGATTTCAGGAAAATGCCAAAAACAATGCGTCAACTTGGGTTAGTGCAATTTTTCAGTTGGTTCGCCTTATTCGGTATGTGGGTTTTCACTACGCCTGCGATTGCACATCATATTTATAATTTGCCTATTGATGATACTTCAAGTGATACATTCAGGAGTGCAGGAAATTGGGTGGGGATCATTTTCGGCGTTTACAATTTAGTGAGTGCCGTTTATGCATTGTTTCTTCCATCCCTAGCAAAAAAAATTGGCAGAAAACTGACTCATGCGCTTTCACTTATCTGCGGTGGTATTGGTTTGATTTCTATTTTTTTTGCAAAAGATCCCAACACACTCATTTTTTGCATGATTGGAGTGGGTATTGCCTGGGCAAGTATTTTAGCCATGCCCTATGCAATTTTAGCAGGAAGTATCCCCGCCGGGAAAATGGGGGTATATATGGGAATATTTAATTTCTTCATTTGTTTCCCACAAATAATAAATGGAATTTTTGGGGGGCTTATTGTGCATCACCTATATAATGACAATGCAATTTATGCGCTTGTAATGAGTGGAATATTTATGTTATGCGCAGCAGTTTCCGTATTGTATGTGTATGAAGAGAAAGATATTTCTTTAGCAAAAAACGAAGCTCCGCATTAATCCATTCATATTTTAAACCTCAACACCCCCACTGCCATTGAAACTGTGGGACTTGCCTGGCCAAATAAGGTTATAATATCTCTTGAAGCAATGCCTATTTCCCAAAAATCAAAATCTAATGCAATACCCGCACTCAGATTAAAATCATATCCACCTCCTATGGTTGTACCTGCTGAAAGTTTTAAAAATTTTGCGGCAGTTAGCTCAGCTCCAACACCTAATAGTGCATTTTCGTAAGCGCCTGCTACATCATTAAATGGCGCAACAACATCAATTCCTGCTTTTAAAAAGTCTGTTACTTGCACACCGGCACCAAGGCGCAACGTTGTTGGTAGGTTTACTTCAAAGTCTGTGGCACCACTATAAGAGATCACATTTTCATCTTGTAAGACTTCTGTCAACAGTTCAATCGGATCAGTAGTAGTGACCCCTGTAAAAAAAATTGTATCAATTTCTGCATCTTCTAATTGCAATACATTGGCTGTGTATTTCATTTTACCAATATCTACAACCGATACAGCCAATGAAATTTTTTCGCCAATATTTATATGTGTCCCAACATCAACCCCAAAACCGGTACCTACAGGTTTAAATGTTTCTAAAATAATTTCAGAAGGCGTATCTGATGCAGTCAGATCGAACAAACCCAAACCTAGAGCACTAACACCGGTGACAGTATTTTCTGTAGTCTCAAGATCAAGGTATGCAAAACCAAGAATATATTTCAGGCCAACACCCCCAAAAACTTGTATATTATCTAGTGCAAATAATTGTGTTCCAAAAGCAAGATTGATATCACTTCTCACATTAAACCGGAAAGAAGTTCCATTCAAAATCTCAGAAAGATTTATGGGCGGATCAATAACACCGAAAGAATCAACGGGTGAAATAATAACCGTATCTACAAGGGTTGTGAAATCATAGCCGTTAAAAATAAATTCGCTGGCTTTTTCTCCCAACTTGCTGTAATAACTTGAGCGACCATCGAAACTCAGAGCTAATCCTGCATTTTTTCCCAACTTAAAACTTAATCCTATTACTCTCACATCAGCATGAAAAGTCACACCGTTTTCAACAAACGCTTGCCCGAAGTCCATTTGTTGTTCATCAGAGAGTGAATCTTTGTTATTAAAGATCACATCTCTCACTTCATCTTTCAGTAATGCATTACTGAAAAATGAGAAACCCGCTTCGCCGATACCCAATGCAATGTGATGACTTGTATCGCAAGGAATATTTGCGGGGTTGACACCAATGGCCTGGTAATCTGTTGAAAAAACTGTCGCCAATCCACTTCCGCCCGTCAGGTTAAATGCAGAGCCCTCAGTTTGAGCATTCAGTAAAAATGAAGTTGTGCTTAGAAGAAAGAAGAAAAGGTTTTTTTTCATACAAAATTTATTTAAGAATAAATTACGTTATAAATTTTGAAAATATGTATTTTTATTTTCAACAAGCTCGATGCTGGAATGATTCTTGTCAAAATCAACATCGCTAAAATAAACCTAAATAACAAAGTCTATGAAAAAAGTAAAAAACTTTCTTCCTGCATTCCTGATCCTCCTATCCTCAATTGCCTCTGCCCAAAAAAATATTGATGTTACTGAACACAATACAACTATGAGTTTAGGCGGAAGGAATGGCTTCAGTGTGGCGCTAGAGAACATTAGTAAAAAAGAACTGAAGAACCGGTTTGATGAATTTATGCAGCAATACGGAAAGAAAATTGAATTGACAGAAGTAACAAAAACCGAGTATATGATTAACGATGTCATTGTAAGCAGTATCAGTGAAACACCCATTGATATTTACCTGCTTTTTGAGGAAGGCAAAAAAGAAACGATAGTAACAGGTTTTTTTGACATGGGTGATCAGTTTATTTCTTCAGCTGTTCAACCTGTTAAGTATAAAGATGCTGAAAATTTTATGCGCAGGTTTGCCTGGAGGATTGAAAAATTAAAAATACAGGAAACCCTGAGTGAAGCGGAGAAACAACTCGGCAAACGGCAGGATGAACAAAAAGACCTCGAAAAGAAAAACGCATCGCTGAACGAAGACATTAAAGAATGCAACGAAACGATTGAAAAAGCCAAAAATGATTTAAACCAGAATGCAAAAGATCAGGAAGCAAAGAAAAAAGAAATAAATGAGCAGCAGAAATCGGTGGAGAATGTAAAACTGGAGCTGAAGAACTACCAAGATTATTGATTCTTTTTCAGAAAAACAAAGGCGGTAAAATTTTACCGCCTTTGTTTTTGAGCTAAAAAAGTTAAGTCGCTGTCAACTCCTCCTGCTGGAGCCTGAACCCGTTGCCATGAATATTTACGATCTCAAGTGTTGGGTCATCTTTCAAATACTTGCGCAGCTTAGTAACAAACACATCCATACTTCTTGCAGTAAAATAATCGTCTCTTCCCCATATCTGCTTTAACGCTTCTTCCCTGTACAAAATGTCATTCATTCTTGCAGCAAGCATTCGCAGGAGTTCGGCTTCTTTAGGTGAAAGTTTAGCACTATGCCCTTCCCGGGTTAGAATCCTCGTTTTATAATTGAAATGATATTTGCCAATCTCAAATTCTTTTTGTTGGTTATTGGTCTTTAAGCGTCCCCGTTTAAGAACTGCACTGATACGGTAAAGAAGTTCTACAGAATCAAAAGGCTTGGTAATATAATCATCAGCGCCAAGTTTAAACCCTTCAATAATATCCTGCTGCAAAGTTTTTGCAGTCAGGAAAATGATAGGAACATCCGGGTTCATTCGCCTGATTTCGGCAGCTACTGTGAAGCCATCTTTCTTAGGTAACATCACATCCAACACACATAAATTAAAATCTTCTTTCTTAAAAATTTCTACCCCTTTATCGCCATCATTTGCGAGCTTCACAAGAAAATTATTCATTGTTAAATAGTCCTTAAGAACTGTACCGAAATTCGGGTCATCTTCCACTAACAGGATACTTGTTTTTTGTTCTTCCATTATATTTTATTTATGATTGAAATGGTATAAATATTTTAAAACTACTGCCATTACCCGGCTGGCTGTTTACCTCTATAGTTCCGCTGTGTGCATCCAGTACGGCCTTTACGTATGCAAGCCCTAAGCCGAAACCTTTTACATTATGCACATTTCCGGTGGGTACTCGGTAAAATTTTTCAAAGATCATTCTCAGGTGTTCCTGGCTCATGCCTATTCCTTCATCTTTCACCGTAATGAAAATGCCAAATTTGTTATTTTCCGTAAGTACGGTAATGGCAGGCACTTCGGGGGAATATTTGTTAGCATTATCCAGCAGGTTATAAATCACATTCATAAGATGTACTTCATCGCCAACAATCTCGCAATGCTCAGCGTTCAGTTCTGTTAAAATTTTTCCTTCTTTCTCTTCCACCAGCAAGCTAATGTTTTCAACAGCACGGAGAATTATATCATGTATATCAATTTCATCTTTACTGAGATTGATCTGGTTTCTGTCGAGCATGGCCATTTGCAGTACCTTTTCCACCTGCCCGTTCATGCGTTTGTTTTCTTCTTTAATGATGTTTGAATAATGCAGTACTTTATCTTTCTTATCAACTATGGATGGATTGCTAATAGCATCTGCCGCCAGGGAGATTGTCGCCAGCGGGGTTTTAAATTCATGGGTCATATTATTAATAAAATCGCTTTTTATTTCACTTAATTTTTTCTGACGAAATAAAATGCGAATGGTGTATGCAAACACAATTATGATAATAGAGGTAAAAAGTAGAGATGCTGAAAGCAGCGTCCAAACACTTCCTAATAAATAATCTTTTTGCTCCGGGAAGTTTACCAAAAGATAATCTGGTTTTGAAAACATTTCATTTGGAAACAGCCGTGTTTTATGAGATGCTATCATTAATTCCTTTTTCATCTCCTCATCTCTTACATCTGTCATAAAGTAATTCTCATTCCAAAGTACTCCATAGTTATAAGCTATATCAATTCCCCGGTTCTTCAACTCTTCCATTAAAGAATTTTCTAATAATTTTTTATTGAGCCTTTCCTCTGGTTTCAGGCTCATGTTCATCATCTCCTGCATCCATTGATCTGCAAACTTTTTTATAAGTTCGGAATTTAGCTGAAACTGCTGATCAATACCGCTCACAATTTGAGGTATAAGTTCATCTTCTACGGCGGCAGCGTCATCAGGCATTTGCCCTTCAAGTTCAATCGGGGGCAGCTCAATTGTTGGGCGATTAGGTAATGTTCCCTGAATATTTTTCCTGGGGGTTGTTGGGTAAATTGTAACAGAAGATTCATTGTACTCAAAATAGTTTGAATCATCAGAAAAATTTTTTCTACTTATTCTTTGCATGATGGTATCACCTACCGAGGGTAAAAAGTAATAGGCGGAACCTGTATCCTGAGTTAGGTTTAGTTCATCTCCAAAAACATTTGCTGCAAGTTTTGTCTCCAACTTATCAGCCACTGCATTCATAGCATCACTCACCTGATAGTCAAATAATTTTTCTTTTTGAACGAGTAAATTATTAATCCAGAAAACTTGCACCAACACAATTCCCGCCAATGCCGCCGACATAATGCAGATAATAAACCAAATCCGATTTTTCTTCACACTACAAATGTACGTAAGTGTTAAAATGCGGTCGCCTTGTTTAACGTAACATTAACGTTTTTTAGCTGCTTTTTAACAGCAAGTGAAAACAAGTAGGTCTAATTTTGTCATGTCTATGTAATTCAACTTCCTATGAAAAGATTTTTTTCAACTAAATAAAAAATGAGTATGAACACTGTAAAAAAAATCCTGAGTACTGCCGCTGTTGCATTCTTTCCTCTTTTTTCATTTGCACAAAACAAGGAAGAAGTGCATATAAAAATTGATGCAAACATCAATGGTGAGCAGATAAACATTGATACAACAATTGACGACCTGAGTGATTTTGACCTCGAGGAATATCTGGAAAAACTCGGCATTGAAGATGATATGAGTGAATTGAATATTGACATAACAAATGACGCTGCTTTTGACTTTGATTTTAATTTTGATGAGGATGCGCTCGAAGAAATGATGCACGGTTTGCAAAACATTGAAATTCCGGAACTCCCGGAAATGCCAGAAATGCCTGCACTTGCCCCGCTTGAGAATATGTACTTCAATAACGGAAACAAAGCATTCCTGGGTGTGATGACAGAAACTACAGAAAACAACGAAGGTGTAAAAATTACTGAAGTTATTGAAAACACAGCAGCGTCAGAAGCAGGATTAAAAGAAGGAGATGTCATTTTAAAAATTGATGAAAAAACAGTGGAGTCTACGAATAATTTAATTGAGGTCTTGAGCAGGTACGAACCTGGAGACAAAATACAAATAACTTACACTAGGGAAAATAAACCCGGAACTACATCAGCTACATTAAAAGAAAATGAAAAATACACAGATTGGAAAGAGTATGAACTAAAAATGGAGGATTGGGGAAAAGAATATGAAAAGAACTGGCAGGATTGGAAAATGGATAGCAGCAGGTTCACTTTTGGGGAAAAAGGTTTTTTAGGAGTTATAATTAATGACATGGATGACAAAGCAGGTGTTGAAATTTCAGAAATAGTGGAAAACAGTGCTGCCGAAGAAGTTGGGTTAAAAGAAGGAGACATCATCAATAGCATTGACGGGAAGGAAATGAAAAATTTTGACGATGTACTGGAAGCCATTCAGAATACAAAACCCGGAGATGTTATTAATGTAAATTATTCTCGGGATGGAAAATCTTATGATGTAAAAGCAACTTTGAAGGGAAACAAAGTAATGTATTGGAATAATGAAGGTGATGAAGAAGGCAGTATTTTCAGATTTCACACCCCCGGTCCGGGAATAAAGGTGCGTAGTTACCCCGGCACCTCCGATGCCTACTGTTATAGCCTTGATAGTACAGGAAGTAAGAATATTAAAATGTCTATTAAAATAATTGGCTACGATGCAAAAGCTCCCTCATCTGAGAATGATGGTAAACAGGCGGGAACTTTACTTGACCCTGAAACAATCCAGTTTTTCCCAAATCCAAGTAATGGCTCTTTTACTTTGAAATTTGATCTTGCTACAAACGGTAATACAGATATAACTGTACGGGACCTGAAAGGAAAGATTGTTTATGAAGAAAGCCTCAAAGGCTTTGAAGGCAGTTATGAGAAAGTAATCAACCTAGGTAACGCCGCAAAAGGCACTTACTTTATAAACATAAAACAAAATGATTATACTGCAACTAAACAAATTGTATTGCAGTAATTGTAATGAGGATCAATAAGTTAGCAAATTAAAGGCGGGATAACCCCGCTTTTTTGTTTTCCTGTAAAACCTGTATATTTGCATCATCTTTTCGAACTGTGAGAGGGGACAATGTCCCCTCTTTTGTTTCTGTGTATGGAAAGTTTACAAAGCAAAATAGCAGGGTGGTTACAGGCGAAACTGGAAGAAATGAACTGTTACCTGGTAGACATTAGGGTATTGAACGGGGGTAAAAAGGTAGAAGTGTACATTGACAATAATGAGAGTCCGGTAACAATTGCAGAATGCGAAGCGGTAAGCCGTTTCCTTGAATTTCATCTGGATAATGATGCTACAGTAATGCGGAATTATAATCTGGAGGTTTCAAGCCCGGGTATGGACAACCCCTTTAAAGTGCCTCAGCAATATGTAAAAAATACGGGCAGATGGGTAGAGATACTCATGCTTAGCGGGCTTAAAAAAGAGGGAATCCTGAGAGCCGCTGATCAAAAAGAGTTGACAATTGAAATCCAACACCCCTCGAAAAAAAAGGGAATGTTGCCAGATTCTGAGATGCAAAAAATAGCATTCACAGAAATAAAATCAGTAAAAAAGAAAGTTGTTTTTAAATAATAAAAACAAATTAAACTAAGAATCTATTTATATCATTCAAATAACAAATAACGAGTAATAACATGAACAGTTTACAACTTGTAGAATCCTTCAGTGAATTTAAGGATATCAAGAACATAGACAGGCCAACGCTCATGAAAGTGCTGGAAGATATCTTCAGGGCTATACTTAGAAAAAAATATACTTCTGATGAAAACTTTGATGTGATAGTAAACACAGAAAAGGGTGACCTGGAGATTTGGCACCGCAGAACAATAGTAGAAGATGGCGCCGTTGAAGATTCAAACTCACAAATTGCATTAAGTGATGCATTAAAAATCGAACCCGATTTTTCCGTTGGCGAAGAAACTTATGAAGAGATCAGCATTGAAAGTTTCGGACGCAGGGCCATTCTATCTGCTCGGCAGGCATTAGTACAGAAAATATTAGAACTGGAAAAAGATGAGATCTTTAAGAAATACAATGACAGGGTTGGTGATATAGTTACCGGGGAAGTATACCAGGTTTGGAAAAGAGAAGTACTCTTACTGGATGATGACGGCAATGAACTATTGTTACCGAAAGGAGAAATGATTCCCTCAGACAACTATAAAAAAGGAGATACCATTCGGGCAGTGGTAAAAAAAGTAGACTTTAAAAACAATTCGCCTCTTGTAATTCTTTCAAGAACAGATGGAAGTTTTCTTGCAAAATTGCTGGAACAGGAAGTTCCCGAAGTATTTGATGGACTTATCGCAATTAGAAAAATTGTAAGGGCACCGGGTGAACGGGCAAAGGTTGCTGTGGAATCTTATGATGACAGGATTGACCCGGTTGGTGCATGTGTTGGTATGAAAGGATCAAGGATCCATGGTATTGTGAGAGAACTGCGGAATGAAAATATTGATATCATCAACTATACAAACAATATGAACCTGCTCATTCAGAGAGCATTAAGCCCTGCAAAGATCAATTCAATAGAACTTGATAATGAGACGAAAAAAGCAAGTGTATATCTTAACCCTGATCAGGTTTCATTAGCAATTGGCAAAGGCGGGCTAAATATTAAACTAGCCTGCCAACTCACAGGCTTCGATATAGATGTGTTCCGGGATACTGATGACGAAGAGTATGATGTTGACCTGGATGAATTTTCAGATGAGATTGATGAATGGATAATTGATGAGTTAAAAGCTATCGGATGCGATACTGCGAAAAGCGTATTGGAGTTGAGCGCCGAAGAATTAGTGCGAAGAACAGACCTTGAAGAAGAAACAGTAAAAGAAATTTTACGAATTCTCAAGAGTGAGTTCGATGGTGAATAGTTTAAAAAAACTGTTAATAAAATTTAATTCATACAAAAAACCAATTTCTCTCCGCTTCATGCGGAAAAGATGGAAAAGCATGGCAGAAGAAAAAAGCATACGATTAGCAAAAGCCGCCGGCGAATTTAACGTAGCAATACCACATATTGTTGAGCTGTTAAATAGTAAGGGTTTTACTGTTGACAATAAGCCAACAACAAAACTTTCTGAAGAGATGTACAACCTCTTACTGAAAGAGTATGGCAAAGACAAGGCGATGAAAGAAAAAGCTGACCTTGTAAATATTGGTGTTGCCCGCAAAATTGATAAACCGGAAGAAACAATCGAGAAAATAAAAGCAGAACCTGAAGTAGTACCCCAAAAAGTTATTGAAGAAAAGATTACAAAAAAAGAATCGGAAAAACCCGAGGATAAACCGGAAGAAATAGCGGTTGAAGAAATAAAAACACTCAAGAAGAAAGTTGAAACAAAAGTTGTTGGAAAGATTGATCTTGAAAAACCGAAGAAAAGCAAGAAGCAGGAAGAGGAAGTAACAGAAGAAAAGCCTGCAGCAAAAAAAATAAAAAAGAAAACTACAGAAGAAGAAACACCTGTCCCAATAGAAGTTAAGGAAGAAGTAGTAAAACCGGAAGTGATCGCTCCAGTTGAAGAAGTTGATAAAAGAGAAATGATTGAACGCAAGAAGGTCACTTTAGAAGGCCCTAAGATTATGGGCAAAATTGAACTCAAAGAAGAAAAGAAACCTGAAAAGAAAAAGGATTTTCCTCCCCGGCATGGCAATCAGCAGGATGGCGATAGGAAAAAACGAAAACGGATAAAAAAAGGCGGCGAAAAAATAAATGTTGAAAAAGTAAGGGAAGAAGAAAGACGAGACGACAGGCAGCAACAGGATAGAGGAAGAACAGACCGTAAACCATTAGTTGACCCCTCAGAACAAGAAAGAATCATCCAGGAGCAAATCCGCAATACCCTTGCAAAATTAAGCGGCAGGGGAAGGCAAGGAAAGCCAAAATTCAAAAAGCAAAAACGGGAGGATACAGATGAAATTGCAAAAGCAGCACAAAGCAATGTGTTGCAGGTAGCAGAATTTACATCGCTTTCAGAACTTGCAAGTTTAATGAATGTATCAGCATCTGAACTGGTACAAAAATGTTTTAATCTCGGGATGATGGTTTCCATTAATCAAAGATTGGATGCAGAGATCCTGGAATTGCTGGGTGAAGAATTTGGTTTCAAAATATCTTTTATAGACGCCACTAAAGAAGCAAATGAAGAAGAAGAAGAAGTGGATGACCCTGCTTTACTTGTTAACCGACCACCTATCGTTACTATTATGGGGCATGTTGACCATGGAAAAACATCCCTGCTTGATTATATCCGTGAAACAAATGTAGTTGCCGGTGAAAAAGGGGGGATAACCCAGCATATTGGTGCATATGAAGTAATGTTACCAAATGAAAGAAAGATTGCTTTCTTAGATACTCCTGGGCATGAAGCATTCACCGCAATGAGGGCAAGGGGCGCCAAGCTCACTGACATTGCAGTAATTGTAATTGCTGCTGACGACCAGGTGATGCCCCAAACCCGAGAAGCAATAAGCCATGCACAAGCAGCAGGCGTACCCATGATTTTTGCCATCAATAAAATTGACAAACCGGGCGCTAATTCTGATAAAATAAAAGAACAACTTTCACAAATGAATATCCTGTTGGAAGACTGGGGTGGAAAATTCCAGAGCCAGGAAATTTCGGCGAAATCAGGAATGAACGTTGATACTTTGCTTGAAAAAATATTGCTGGAAGCTGAACTGCTCGACCTGAAAGCAAATGCTAAAAAACTTTCAAACGGAACCATTATAGAAGCTTTCCTCGACAAGGGAAGAGGTTATATCAGTAACATCATGGTACAGGAAGGAACCCTTGAAGTGGGTGATATGATGGTGAGCGGGCCATTCTTTGGTAGGGTGAAAGCCATGTTCAACGAAAGAAATTACAAGGTTACATCAGCCGGTCCTTCTACCCCTGTACTTGTTCTCGGGCTGAACGGCGCTCCACAGGCAGGGGAAAAGTTTAAAGTTTATGCAGATGAAGATGAGGCAAAAGCGATAGCAACTAAACGCATGCAAATCATCCGTGAGCAAGGTATCAGAACTAGAAAACATATTACATTAGAAGAAATTGGAAGAAGAAAAGCTTTAGGTACTTTCCGAGAGCTGAATATTATAATTAAAGCAGACGTTGACGGTTCAGCCGAAGCCCTTACAGATAGTTTACAAAAACTTACAACACCGGAAGTACAGGTAAATATTATTTTCAAAGGAGTTGGACAAATTACTGAAAGTGATGTTATGCTGGCCAGTGCATCTGATGCAATCATCGTTGGTTTCCAGGTTCGTCCTTCATCAAGTGTAAGAAAACTGGCAGAGAAAGAAGGTGTGGAAATAAGAATGTATAGCATTATTTACAATGCGATAGAAGAAGTGAAAGCTGCCATGGAAGGTTTACTTGCACCAAAAACTGAAGAAAAAATTACTTGTTCTGTTGAAGTTCGGGAAGTCTTTAAGATAAGCAAAGTGGGAACCATTGCCGGATGCCTAGTGCAGGAAGGAAAGATTACAAGAAATACAAAAATACGGTTACTCAGGAATGGCGTTGTATTGCACACCGGATCACTTGCTTCACTAAAACGCTTCAAAGATGATGTGAAGGATGTGACTGCAGGCATGGAATGCGGCTTAAACATTAATAACTTTAATGATATCGAAGTGGGTGATGTGATAGAAGGATATGAGGAAGTAGAAGTAAGAAGGACGCTATAATTCTTTGACAGGTATTTAATCTACAACAAGAAAGGCAGGATGGGTTTCACCTGCCTTTTCTTTTTACTGAACATCATAATGTTCAGTATAGAGAGGAAAAATTTCTTTTAAAAACCCGCTGAAGGGGTTCAGCGGGTTTGTGTGTTCATGGTGTTTTCAAGGGTTGTGTTTCAAGTGGATGTGTGTTTGTTCATTGTGATGGTGTAAAGAAATAAAGGAAAAACACAGCCGGCAACCCACTTTGAGGGAAGCCCGAAAGAAACTGGGTGAAATGCCTTAATGAATTAGGCAAGCGGGGTTAAAGCAGGATTGTTTTGGGCTGAAAGTCTTATTTCAACCCTGGTTCCCTGGAGGCTTTCGCTGAATTCTGATTTATCTGATACTTCTATTACTATATCATTCCCACCTAGTTTTTTTAGTAGTTGAATCCGTTCAAGTATCATTTGCATGCCAAGTGAGCGGTGGTGGTCTTTCTTCCTCCTTTCACTTTCCCTGATACCAATACCATCATCATCAATCAACACTTTCAAAAACCCATTTTGTTTTGAAAAATCAATTTTTATGTTACCAGCATGTTCCATGGGCAAGATGCCATGCCAGAGCGCATTTTCCACAAATGGCTGTAATATCATGTTGGGGAGATAGGTATTTTTTGTATCAATTTTTTCCTCCTTGTGAATAGAGTAATTCAGTTTTTTTCCAAACCTGATCTTCTCCAATTCAAGATATCTGTTTAACATATCCAGTTCTTCCTCAAGAGTAATAAAGGTCTGATTCCCGCTGTTTAATTGCAAACGGATGAGTCTTGCGAATTTTCCGAGATATTCACTGGCATCTTCGGTGTTATGTGTATTTATGAATTGTTGAATGGAGTTGAGGGAGTTAAAAATAAAATGCGGGTTCATGGATGCATTCAAGGCCTGGTGTCGGAGTTCAGAAATTTTATTTTGAAGTTCAAGTTGTTCTTTTTGTTTTCTGCTTTTATAAACGAACCTCCATCGAATCAATAAAAATGCAACACTGAGCACTAAGAAACCTATGAGTGATTTAAACCACCAGGTTGCCCAAAAGGGTGTTTGGATTGTGATGGAGATTGTACTTTCCACACCCCTTTCTCCCCTATCGTTATCTGCAACAATTGAAATGCTGTGCTTCCCGTAAGGCAGCCCGGCAAGTTCCACTTGTCTGCCCGTTGCCTGTTGCCAGTTTGCGTTGTCTAACCTGAACCAGAATTTTATACCCGCCGGATTTGTAAAGTGAATTGCTGAAAAGCGTACAGTAAAATTATTTCGATTGTAAGGAAGGGTAGTATCTGCCGGGATTCTTGTTGTCGCATCTTGAGTACGGATGTTTTTAAAAATTGCATTTGGGGTGTATGTTTTAAAAGCATCAAATCTGGAAACATCAATTCTACTCAACCCCCCGTTTGTGCCTACCCATACAACATTTTTTTCTGCCTCATAAACCAAGGAAGAAATTTCATCATTTAACAAACATGTTTTTGAAGAAAATAAAATGTAATCGTTTGTGTTCGAAATCAGGTACAAGCCTGTGAGAGAACCTGCCCATGCCCTGTTTTTTTTATCAAAAACAATAGAAGTGATCGTAGTTACAGCTTTTCCACCGGGGGTCCATGTAAACTGAACCTCACTATCTTTTAAAACAACAACTCCTGTGAGTGTTCCAATCCAAAGCTGGCCCATAGCATCAGCACTAATGCATGTAATAACTGTATTCAGTTCACTTTGCTCATACTTCACAACCTTGTTATCGTGAAATATTTTGTATAAACCATTGTTTGTTCCGCAAATGAGCTCACCCTCTGTTGTTTCATAAATCGAAGTTATTTTATTTGATTTCAAGGTGCTGCTTAACAAAATAGAATCAATTTTTCCATTTCGCTCCCTATAAACTGTATTGTTCCATTTACCCGTAATTATTGAGCCATCAGTTGTTACATAATAGATGCTTGCATTCTTATACCGGATTGTATAGTTGGAGAGTTTTGTTAGGCCTTCATTTCTTTTAGATGTGTTTGCCTTGCAGATGTTCAATTCATTTCCTGTTAAAGTCATCTCAACAACTTGTTCATGTTCACCTGTTGTATGTTTAAGCTGTGAAAAGTTTTTCATGTCAAAATAAAACACCCCATTGGTTGTGCCAATGAATAAATCATTGCCGCCTGTTCCCCTTTTCAATTTTGTAATATAAGGGACAGACAATCCGTTTACTTCATTAAAATTCTCGCAATACATACTATGAAAACAAAAAGCTCCTTTACCAAGAGTAGCCATCCAAACATTTCCTTCACTATCACTCATAAAATAATTTACAGGAGCCCCTTGCAGTTTTATGACCTCATCAAGCCTGAGTGTTTGAGTGTTTGTTTTTACGTATACACGGTTATTGTTTTTTGTAGAAAACCAGATATTGTTATAGTTGTCAACCAGGAAATTTTGAATTGTTTCTGCAGGTTGCAGTGCATGTATTTCTAACTTTTGCTTGAGAATTAAATCTTTCAAACAATAAATTGAATTTCCCGCAGCAATAAAAATTTCATCCCCTTTTCCCGTTAAGTACTCTATCATTTTATTATCTAATTCCGGAATGCCTATCTTCTGGGCAGAGGTATCAGTGATTTTAAAAAGCCCTTTTGTGGTACCAGCGAAAATGTTTCCTGAAAAGTCTTTAAATAGGCAAAGGGGCTTAACTTCTTTAGGGAACAGAACATTGCATACAGTAGTCTTTGTACTGTTTATTGCGGCAATTTTATGCATACGCCTTAAGGAGTACAAAAAATCTTTTCCTTTAATTATCTGATGATTACTTAAAACAGAAGTTGGGTCAATTATCTCCTCTCTGAATTTTGTATTTGAAAACTTATAAATACCTTTTCGCTTTGCCCCTGCATAAATATTCCCTCGCTCATCTGAAGTTATTGACAGGATAGAATTGACTGGCAAGCCGTTTTCTATTCCATAGTTGTTTGATTTACTCCCATCAAAACGACTTAACCCATTATCTGTTGCAAACCAAATATACCCCTCCGCATCTTGCATCATGGCATTTACATTTGAATTTACAAGTTCTCCGTCTGAGCTGTATTGCCTATAGGGAAACAGCTGTGCTATAAGTGTTTGACTGGTGAAAAGAGCTATTGCAAGAAAAAAGAATAACTGCTTCATCCTTTATAGTTGAATGGATTGTCTTTTCATCGCTTCCATAAAATCATTATATCTTGCCCGGGGGATCTGAATTTTTGCGCCATCCCGCATAATCACCATACCCCCATCTTCCCGGGTGTATTCAACAACATGCTTTATGTTAATGATATACGAACGATGAAGCCGAAAAAAAATTTTTTCAGGTAAATTATCTTCAAATTGTTTGAGGGGCTTAGATACATAATATGTTTTTTTATCAGAAGTATAGACTCTAGTATAATTATCATCTGCCTCAAGCTTGATAATATCCTGTAGTTCAAGAATGGCGAAACCATTAGTGTGAGTAAGAGTAATGCGTTCATGTGTTTGCACTTTTGAAGATGAAATTTGCTGTGTTTTATTTTCTGATTCTTCTACAACCCTTTTCACCGCTTGTTGTAATTCCTTAATAACAATAGGTTTGAGGATATAATCTGTGGCGCCTGCTTTCACTGCCTGTATTCCATATTCGGCATGTGCTGTTACAATCACTACGCAAAAATTTTTCTGAGATAAAGAGTCAAGTAAGTCAAAGCCATCTAACTCGGGCATTTGCACATCAAGAAATAAAACATCAGGTTGCAGTACATTTATCTTTTGCTTTGCCTCTACAGCGCCAGCTGCATCAGCAATTACTTCTATCTCCGGGCAATATTTTTTTAGCAAGATGCCAAGGTTTTTTCTTCCCGGCTCTTCATCATCAACAAGTATGGCTCTATATGTTTTCATGTTATGAAGTTATTGAATAAACGGCAGAATCTCTTCCAGGTATTTTCTATCGTTACTTAACCTGGGAACTTTATGTTGCCCTCCGAGTTTTCCTTTACTCTTCAGCCATTCATAAAAAGCGCCTTGTTTTGCAATGTGTACTACCGGCATCTTCAATGCGAGGTCTTTGTGTCTTTTTGCTTCGTAGTCTGAGTTTACTTTTTTCAAGGTTGCATCCAATGTTTCAATAAAATGTTGAATGTTATCAGGCTGTTTTTCAAATTCAATAATCCATTCATGGCCGCCTTTATCTTCAGCTGTTATATAAATTGGCGCTGCTGTGTAATCATTTACTTTTGCCTGTGTTTGCAACGCAGCCTCAGCTATCGCTTTATCACTGTTATCTACAATCACTTCTTCACCGAAGGCATTAATAAAATGTTTTACCCGTCCTGATATTTGTATTCTGAAAGGATTAATGGAAGTAAATTTAATTGTGTCTCCGATTTTGTAACGCCATAGGCCCGCATTAGTAGAAATTACCATCGCATAATTTTTCCCTGTTATTACCTCCCGGAGAGAAACTGTTTTGGGATATTCATTTTCAAATTCTTCCATTGGGATGAATTCATAAAAAATTCCATAGTCTGGCATGAGAAGTAATTCTTCAGAAACAAGCTGATCCTGGAAAGCAAAAAACCCTTCACTGGCATTATAAGTTTCAACATAATGCATACCCTCTTCTTTTATGAGTTCTTTAAACTGCTGCCGGTATGGCTTAAAACTCACTCCCCCATGTATGTACAATTCAAGGTTTCGCCAAATATCTTTCATGTTGTTCTTTCCTGTCATTGCAAAAAGTTTTCTGAACAATACAATTGTCCAGGTGGGTACACCTGCAATAGCTGTTACGTTTTGATGTAAAGTATAGTCTGCCATTGCATCAATTTTACTTTCCCATTCATTCATCAATGCTATTTCTAAAGTGGGCGTTTTCACAAGTTTTGCAAAAGCAGGCATATTTTGCATCATTACTGCACTAACATCTCCATATCTGGATTTAGTATGTTGATTCAGTTGGTTAATTTCATGCGAGCCCCCCATAATCAAAGTCTTTCCTGAAAAAATTTTAGAGTGCGGGTTGTTATGCAGATACATTGCAAGGGTATCTCTACCCCCTTTATAATGACATTGCTGCAGTGCTTCCTTTGTAACAGGAATAAATTTGCTTTTATCACTGGTAGTTCCAGATGACTTGGCAAACCAGGAGATGGGCGTAGGCCACAATATATTCTGTTGCCCGTGCATGATCTTATCAATAAAGGGCTTTAAAGTATCATAATCCTGAACCGGGAACCGGTTTTGAAAATCTTGAAAAGTTTGAATTGAAGCAAAATCGTACTGCTCCCCCCACTGTGTTTTTTTTGCAGCCTGAACCAAACTTTTAAGAGTTTGATCTTGTGTATCAGGTGCCTGCTGAATAACCCGCTGTATGCGGGATATCTGCTGCTTCATAATACCTGCCGCTATTGAATGAAACACATGCATGTTGTTTCAAAAATACAATAAAATCGTTTTGTAAAAACTCAGGGAGGGTCAGCGAAAAATTCTTCTTTTGTTTTCTTTTTGCGCAATTCAAAATTTTGACCTAGATACACCTTTCTCACCTGCTCATCTTTAGCAAGCTCTTCGGCGGTTCCTTGTTTTAAGATTTTTCCTTCAAATAATAAATAGGCCCTGTCAGTGATTGACAATGTTTCCTGTACATTATGATCTGTAATGAGAACCCCAATATTTCTGAATTTCAATTTCTCTACTATCAGTTGAATATCTTCCACTGCAATAGGGTCAATGCCGGCAAAAGGCTCATCAAGTAAAATAAACTTCGGGTCAGTTGCAAGAGCCCTGGCTATTTCTGTTCTTCTTCTTTCGCCGCCACTTAATACATCACCATTGCTTTTTCGAACATGATTTAGTCCAAACTCTCTAATTAGTTCCTCTAGTTTGTTTTTTTGTTGCGTTTTGTTCAGTTTCGTCATTTCCAATACTGCTGCGATATTATTTTCGACACTCATTTTCCTAAACACACTTGCTTCCTGCGGAAGATACCCAAGCCCCATCTGCGCCCGTTTATACATTGGCATGTCAGTAAGGTCAATAGTGTCAAGAAACACTTTTCCTTCGTCGGGTTTTATGAGCCCTACAATCATATAAAATGAAGTGGTTTTGCCTGCACCGTTAGGACCAAGCAGGCCTACAATTTCGCCTTGCCGCACCTGGATAGATACATGGTTCACTACCATTCTTTTTTTATACTTCTTTATTAAATTTTCTGATCTAAGTATCATACGAAAGTTGAAAGTCCGGTGCTTAAGGTTTTAAAATGAACGTTATGTTTAAAGTTTTATTTCTCTAACATTGAGTTGCAATTTTTCCTGTCCGTTAAAATTATTTTCTTCAATTGAATAACAAACATCAAATTTTTTTCCTTCTGATAATTCCTCATACAAATCTCCCTTTTGAAAAGCTATACCGTCAGCATGAAATAACCTTTCGTCTTTTATTCCCAATTTCAGATGTCCCTCTCCCACAATTTTTGTGCGTCCGTTACTACTTACATATTTTGTCATGAACACAGGATACATATTACCGGGCCCGAAGGGGGCAAATTGCTTAAGGATATTGTAGAACTCTATTCTAATATCGCTCAGGGAGATCTCTGCATCAATTTCTATTTCAGGAGTTAATTGTTCCAGCGAAATATTTTTTCTTACAACATTGTCAAACTTTTGTTTGAATGCTTCAAGATTTTCCGGCTTTAAAGTTAATCCAGCTGCGAACATATGACCTCCAAACTGCTCGAGTAGTTCGCTGCACCCTTTCATTGCTTCATAAATATCAAACCCTTTTACTGATCTTGCAGAGCCTACAATCATGTCATTTGACAAAGTGAGTAGGATGGTAGGTTTATAAAAAATATCGATCACCCGACTTGCGACAATTCCTACAACGCCTTTATGCCAATGTTCATTGAAAAGAACATTTGTTACTTTACTTTTTTCATTGGGATCATTCTGCAGCATTGTTATCGCTTCCTGAGTAATCTGTTTATCTATCTCTTTCCTGTCATTATTCTTATCCTGTAAAATATCTGCGTTATCTTTTGCTATACTGTTCGTTTCGCTTAGTAACATGTTCACTGCTTTTTTTGCATCATCCAATCTGCCGGCAGCATTAATCCTGGGGCCAAGTCCAAACACAATATTCGAAATGCTGAGTGGAGGCGTAAGCCCGCTTACCTCAATTAATGCTTTTACGCCTTTCCTGGGATTGTTGTTCAAGATTTGCAGCCCGTAATATGCAAGTACCCGGTTTTCGCCGGTGATAGGAACAATATCTGACGCAATGCTTATAACTACAAGATCCAAAAACGGCGTTATTGTCTCCAACGAAAAATTGTTTTTTTGTGCAAAAGCCTGTATAAGTTTAAACCCAATGCCGCAGCCGCTCAGTTCTTTATAGGGGTAAGGGCAATCGTTTTGCTTCGGGTCAAGCACTGCGCATGCTGCTGGAACTTCACTACCCGGGATATGATGATCGCAAATAATAAAATCGATGCCTAGTTTGTTTGCATAATCTATCTTATCATTTGATTTGATCCCGCAATCCAATGCTATTACAAGCGTACAATTATTTTCTTTTGCATAATCAATACCTTTAAAAGAAATGCCGTAGCCTTCAGTATATCTGTTAGGAATGTAAAAATCAAGGTGCTGATAAAAGGTTTTTAAAAATGAATATACAACAGTTACTGCGGTTGTTCCATCAACATCATAATCACCATATATTAAAATTTTTTCTTCTTTGGTAATTGCTTTTTCAATACGTTCAATTGCTTTATCCATGTTTTTCATCAGAAAAGGATCATGCAGATCAGAAAGTTTAGGGCGGAAAAAAAGTTTCGCATCATGATAACTACTTACACCCCTTTGTACAAGCATTTTACACAACACAGGATGAATATGAAGTTCTTTCTGCAACAGGGTTGTTTTTTCTTCATCAGCAGATTTTATCACCCAGCGTTTTTGCATAATTAATCAGGTTAGGGGAAAACTCGATTTATTGAAGGAGAACCGGCGATGAAAACAGAAGGATATTATTTTCATCAAAAAGGGTAAGCAAGTAAGTTCCACGGGGATATTCATAAACTGAAACACCATTCTGCTTTAGCATATCAACAGTAACCGGGCTTTCTGAAAATATTCTTTCTCCCAGCATATTTACTAACTCAATTTTTAAATTTTTATTCATATAGGATTTATCATGGATATGAATAAAAATATTATCAGAACCGGGATTTGGAAATACAGTTGCGCTTATTATGCTTTCTTGCTCTTCAATTGCATTATAGCAATATGTATTTATGAGTTTCTGAAGTGATTTATACAAATTCAGTCTACCATTGCTTACAGTAATTCCTGTTAAATCAAGCAGTGTATCTACACCGCCTAGAATATATTCTCTTAAAGCAAGTATCTCTGAGGGGTTTGCATCGTAGGCATTCAGAAAATCAATGCAAGCATAACTCATAAGCAACGCTACGGTACCAGCAACATGGGGGCTACTCATTGAGGCGCCAGTAAGTGTTCCGAAATTGTTTCCCGCAATTGTTGAATAAATAGAAGTGCCCGGGGCCCCAAGATCAATAGTGGTTGCCCCATAACCGCCTGAAATCAGTTGGTCAAATTTATTTGTATTTGTTACTGTGATAAGATAATCACTGGGGCATGCTGTGGGCATATCTCCTACAACATCAACATTATAGTTTCCATTAGTAGTTGCAGCAGCGCTTAATATTCCGGATTTGCCAAGTGTATCATACATGGCGCACCAAACCGGGTAGTCGTCAGGGTCAACAAGATCAATTCCGAAAGAAGAATTTTCCACAACAATGTACAAACCTTTAGCCCCGTCAGTTGAATTATACATTTCCCTTTGCACTAAAACATAACTGTATGCTTCCAGCACTTGGCTTTCAATAACATCACAAATGACAGGTAACACTTTTGCCCGCCAGTTTACCCCCGCTATCCCTAACTCATTGTCGCCAATTGCAGCAGCTATACCACTCACATGTGTTCCGTGAGAGGCTACACTCATCTCATCATTGTCAGTTGTTGCATTCCACCCGTCAAAATCATCTATGTATCCGTTATCATCGTCATCGATTCCATTTCCCGGTATTTCAAAATAATTTTTCTGAAACATCAGGTCATTATGTGCAAGATCAAAACCTTCATCTACCACTGCTATTACAATACTATCACCGTTCCATGTAATTCCTCCTGTTGTTATATCCCATGCTTCCTCGGCATCTATATCCGCATCAACCGTACCACCAGCCCCATCATTAAGCATATTCCACTGAAGGGAAAAATCATCATCATTTGGTAGGTTACGGCGTTGCAGGGTATGATTGAACTGTACAACTTCTACATCTCTCAATGAATTTATTGCCCGCACAGCCTGGTTTGCATCAAAAACATTTTCATCAAAATGGATAAGCCAGAGATTTAGTCTTGTTGAGATAGGTGAAATACTTTGAATTTGTATATCTTGTTCTGAAAGTTGTTTTTCGAAATCTCGTACCTCTGTTTTATAACGTAACTGAACAATAAGTTCCCCAGCAATTCTGTTACTTTCTTGTGAGAATAATAAAGCTGTAACAAAAACCAGAACCGTTAGGCTTGATAAACTCTTCAGAAGCATACTTTTTAAATGAACAATAAAGTTACGGCTTTTTGAGATACCGGTTTAGTTTTTTACCCATGTGGAGGTACAAACATCTGTAGTAATACTGTCAGAAATAGAATAATTCCAAGTAATGGTGTCGGCACCGGGGCTCATAATGCCAGTGCCTTCAAAAGAGATGTCATAAAGAGTTTCATCAAGGTTAAGCTCCTGATTGTAAATACCTTCCAATGGTATGGTGAATGTTGCGGAGAGCCCGAACCCGCTTATGTTTCCGACGGTTACGGCATTGCTGTCGCAATCACAATCCTGAATAAGCCCGTCATAAAAATAACTTCCCGAAGTACATTCATCAGTGGCGGTGTATGTAAGATCATAATAATACTCAGGCTTTAAAACAATGTCAACAAACCGTGTTGCACGGGCGCTATTTCCTGCTGCATCACTTGCAGCATATCTCACATTATAAGTTCCGTAACTGTTTATATCCACCTCATTCACAATGATCTCTGCCGGGCCTGCATTACAATCTTTGTCATCAATTACCTCCGTACCTGCATCTACATACGCCTCTCCCATGTAATGGATTACTGTGTCCTGATTTAAAAGAATAATTGGCTCAATGTTATCAGCTTTTTTGCAAGAGGTAATGATGAATAAAGTACTTACGCATGCAGCAAACAGGGTTTTCATTTAACAAAAGTAAAAAAGCCCACTGATTAATCAGCAGGCTTTTAAAATGATTTTTACTTACTTAATCTTGAGTGATTGAAACATCATCACAAGAGAAAACACCTGAGCCGTCATCAAATGTATATTCCCAGCTCATATCAAATGCACCGTTTACACCATTGATTAACGTCCCCGAAGCATCACACTGGAGGCTTGGGTCAGTATCGTCTGTATCATTAATAGTTAATACATCGTACAGATCTCCGGAAATGTCAACATCAAAAACAGTTTCACCTGCTGTGAAATCACCCAGGTTTATAACTCTTAAAGTAGTTGCATTGATCTTTGAAATTTCAATTTCATAAGCAGGAATTGAACCAGCACAACTTTCCACTACAGTGTAAAAACCAACGTAGTTGTCAGCTGTAGCTCTAACCCATACATCTCTTACATTTTCACCGGTGTTACCAGCTTCGTCAACTACGGTATAGGTTACGGTATATTTACCCACTTTGTCGGTATTTACGCCGCTTGCATCAATTGTAACGCTGGCTGAAAGGTCTCCGTCTTGCTCATCAGTAGCTGAAGCGCCAAGTTCTGTGTAAGTTCCGCCAAGGTCAATTATTTGCGGGTTATCGCCTTCTAATGTTACCACAGGAGAGGAAAGGTCATCTTCACCACAGCCCACAAATACAAATGCTAAACCCATTGATAGGATTGCTGATTTCAGCAATAGATTTCTTCTTTTCATAACTAGTTTTTAATTAAAATTTTTTACAAAATTAAGGTATAATGTTTGAATAGTGTACCTTTGTTTTCAAATATTATTCCAAAAAGCTAAACAACAATGAATATGAAAATCAAAAGTTTATTCCTGATCCTTTTTGGGGGTCTTTTGCTTGCAAGCTGTACAGATAAAAAAGCAGCTGAAGAAATAGAAAAACTTAAGGCTGATATGATGAAAGCTGACAGCATTTGCAAAGCTGACAATACAGCACTTTTGGATTCTATTGGTAAAATGCAAATGATGCTTGATTCACTAATGATGCCGGCTACAGCCAACACCACCAAGTCAAGCACAGGCTCTAAAACATCAACGACAACAAAAACCGAGACTACCACTCCAGGTAAGAAAGATGTAGACAATAGGGGTGGCGTTAAGGTTGATGAAACCCCAAAAAATGTGAATGAACGGGGCGGTGTTAAAGAGACTGAAACTAAAAAAGATGTAAACAAAAGAGGCGGCGGAAAATAATTTCCGATGGTTTCTAAATCATAATTTTACCCTGCATAGATACCCTATGCGGGGTTTTATTTTTTTATGAGTTTGCTGGCGATCAGTTCAAAATATTCTGTTTCCCATTTTAATTCTATATCCTTCATCAATATAATTTCGTTCAAAACATCATCCTGCCTTTTATATTCTTGCAACGCTTCACTATAGGGAAGCTGAGAGAAAGAAACCATACTGTAAACCGGAATGAATTTATCAGGATATTTTTCTGCAACTTTTGCAGCAACTTTCTTTTTCAGTTGAAACCCTGCATCAGCTACAAGATCCCGCATTTCAATAAAATTCAGTTTGGCAAGATCGGCTATAGCATCCGTATTTTGTTTCCGTGAGGATTGAAAAGCGGGGAGAATTTTTCCCCAATCATGGTGATATTCATCAATTAATTCATTCAAAACAGAACAATCCTCAAACCCGCAGTTCATGCCCTGTCCGTAAAATGGGATTATGGCATGCGACGCATCTCCTATCAAAAATGAATTTCCGTTTACCCAGGGAAAACATTTTATAGTAACAAGGGAGCCTGTTGGGTTATGAAAAAAATCCTGCACTAGCCCGGGCATCATTTTTTTGGCGTCCAGAAAATTCTGCCGGAAAAAATGAAGCAGATCATTTTCATCTTTTATTGCATCAATAGAATTTTCTCCCTTTGTATAATGAAACAATGTGCAGGTAAAACTTCCGTCTAAATTTGGCAGAGCAATGAGCATAAAACTTTTCCGGGGCCAGATGTGCAACGCATTTTTTTCCATCTGAAAAGAATTGTTCAAGCCTGCAGGAATATGTAATTCTTTGTAGCTATGTTCTTCATACTGTTGGCTGTAATTAAACTGATCTGTTTTCATCATAGTGTAGCGCAATAAACTGAATGCGCCGTCTGCCCCGATGATAAGATCGGGTTTCAATTCATATTTATTTTTTTGCAGTTCATCTTCCATTATAGCGAAAGTTCCTGCAAGATCAGTTTCAACAATGCGCTGCTGAAAATGAAATATTACGCCTTCATTTTCAGCGGCATTCATCAGTTCGATGTTTAACTGTCCTCTTGAAACTGAGTTAATAAACTGTCCTTCTTTTCCGTATGCCTGGTAATTCAGCGAGCCGTCAAGTGCATGGATCATGCGTCCGTGCATAGGAATGGCAAGTTCCCGTATCTTCTCCTCCAAACCCACACCGGCCAAGGCTTTCCAGCCACGGTCGCTTATAGCAAGATTAATGGATCGGCCACCAACAACTCCTGACTTACGCATGTCGCTCCGACGTTCATATACTTCGACTGCATACCCTTTTTTCCGCAGATAAATACTGAGCAGACTACCAACCAACCCGGCACCTATAATGGCTATTTTTTTTGTTTGCATAATATAATTTATAAAATATCAATCACCTTCCCGGGGTTTAAAATTCCCATTGGATCAAATAATTTTTTTATTGCCCTGAATACTTTCAACTGGGTTTTATCAAAAGCGATGGGCATATAATTCTTTTGCACCAGCCCGATTCCATGTTCTGCTGAAATAGTTCCGCCGAGGGAAACTACTAACTGAAAAATTTCTTTAATGGCTTCGGGTAATTTATTATTCCAGTCCTCATCACTCAAATCACCTTTTATAATATTCACATGCAGGTTTCCATCTCCCGCATGCCCGTAACACACACTTTTAAAATTGTATTTCGCCCCGATAGCCTTCACACCTTCCAGTAATTTTGGCAACTCCGCTCTCGGAACCACGGTATCTTCTTCTTTATATATGGAATTTGATTTTACAGCTTCGCCTACCTTGCGGCGCATTTTCCAGAGATCCGTTTTCTGCCTTTCATTTTCCGCAAATAAAATTTCCCCGCATTCATGTTGTTCCATAATGCCTGAAATAGTTTCAATTTCCTGCATCAATACATCCATGTTGTTTCCATCCACCTCCACCAGTAAAATGGCATTGGTATCATGAGTTATATGCACAGTTACATCATCAATATATTTCAGCGCCCAGTCAATAGCATCCCGCTCTAAAAATTCCATGGCGCTGGGCGTAATGCCCGCCCTGAACACCGCCCCAACTGCCTCACAGGCTTTAATTGCGGAAGTGAAGGGGACAAGAATGAGCAAATCATTTTGGGGATGAGGGATGAGTTTTAATACAATTTTTGTGATGATGCCAAGCGTTCCTTCGCTGCCTACCATGAGTTGAGTGAGGTTATAGCCTGTGGCATTTTTTAACACATTCGCCCCCGTGTGGATTATTTCTCCCGTTGGCAAAACCACCTCCAGGTTAAGCACATAATCTTTCACTACTCCATATTTTACAGCCTTTGGCCCGCCGCTGTTTTCGGCTACATTGCCGCCGATGAAACAACTGCCCCGGCTGGCGGGATCAGGCGGATAAAACAGCCCTTTTTCTTTCACAGCATCCTGCAACACCTGGGTGATAACTCCCGGCTCCACTGTTACCTGCAGGTTACGTTCATCAATAAATAGTATTTCATTGAATCTCTCCATGCTCAGGGCGATGCCGCCATGAACAGGCAATGCGCCCCCACTCAAACCTGTTCTTGCGCCCTGCGGTGTAACGGGAATCTTATGTTCATTGGCAATTTTCAGGATGGCTGATATTTCTTCAGATGTGCGGGGCTTTACAACTACTGCAGGAAGAAAATGCAGGTCTTCGGTTTCGTCATGGCTGTGGCTTGCCAGGTTTTCATCATCAGTGAAAATAAATGCCCCACCAACAATTGATCTCAACTCAGTGATTATTTCGCCGGGCAGGTCTTTTTTCATCGCTATTTTGAATCTACACTATTTGATAAACTGTTATTTCCGAATCTGACACAAAGATGGCAAAACCGCTTGAACACAGGGGATTTTTGTGTAAATTTGTACTCTTGAATAAATAATACAATTGAAATATGAAAAAGTTTTACGTTGTTTCCCTGTTAATTGTTTTTGATTTAACTGCAAATACAATTTTTGCCCAGGCAAAAAAATATCCTTTGTTTGAACATTTTACGCAGGCATCATGCGAGCCGTGCGCTGATCAGAATCCAATTTTCCATCCAGTTTATCTAGCTAATGAAACGAATGTACATCACATCGCTTATCATACTTCTTGGCCGGGAGTAGATCCTATGTATGATTTTAACCCTACAGAAAGTGATGTAATGGTAACTTACTATGGTGTGCTTGGTGTACCGGATATGTATGGCGATGGAGTAGGTTACGGAAGCCCGGTTAACATTACGCAGGATGTAGTGAATGACCTGACTTCAGAAAGCAGCCCAATAAGAGTTTTAGTTACTGAAACTACTGTTGGTTCTACCAGAAATGTACACATCGAGATACAAACTGTTGGCACTGTCCCTTCAGGAAGTTTCAGGCTGAAAGCTGCTGTAATAGAAGGCCTAATTGATTACTCGTCTGCCCCGGGAAGTAACGGGGAAACAGAATTTCCAAACGTATTTCGGGAAAGCTTAACGGGCACAGGCGGTGTTGTAATTACTCTCGCATCAACAGGCTCATCAATTGAATACGATTATTCTTATCCACTTGATTCAGAATATGATGATGATGAAATTTATGTTGTAGCATGGGTTCAGAATTCAACAACAAAAGAAATATTAAATTCTGGCGCCACCGGCGATCCCGATGTTGAAGTAGTGAATGTATCAGATAACACCTTCACTGAAGAGGGTGGCATGTTTGAAAGTAATGTGATCAACCTTGGTGATGCAGATGCAAACCTCACTATTACTCTTGATGCCCAGCAACCTGCAGGTTGGGATGCTTCACTGATGTATGATGGAACGACTATTACCTCAGGTTCAACAGTTACTTCTGATGCTCTAAGCGAAATACCTCTTCATGTACATGTGATGACAGGTGCAGGCTCAGGTATCGGTTCTTATACTGTTACCGTTACTAATGATGATGAACCCACCTGGAGCCCGATGGTTCTGCGTTATTATACCATCCAGGATGTTACTGACCTGATCGTAAACAACAACTCAGCTTTCGGAGATGGTTCTCTATACGGAACATGGGAAAATGAAGTGTTTTATGAAGACGGAATTTCTGCTGCTGGTATCACAACCTCAGGCATGACAACTGACAATGTGTTTAATGCTGGAATGAAGGGCGGTGCGCTGGCAGGAGTTGAAAATGTTTATTACAATGTAGGCTGGACATTCCCGGCACTCACAAAAGATGAGTTGCGGGAAAACCTGACCACTTATCTTGAAAACGGCGGCAACCTTTTCATTTCAGGCCAGGACATTGGCTGGGAGATAGACTTTTATGCTGACAATGGCTTACCTGCTGCAAAGAATTTTTATGAAGATTACCTGCATGCAACATTTGTGAATGATGATGCAGGCTCTACTGACCTTACATCAATAGCATCTGATGTATGGTTCGGCACTACCGCAGCATCAACCATTGACGATGATTATTATCCTGCAAATTATTATCCTGAACTGATCGAACCTGCTGATGATAATGGCATTCCAATCTTTTCATGGGATGGAAATGACAATGATGTTGCAGGCATTCGTTCTGAAGTTGATGGCTATAAAACTGTTTACCTCGGCATTGGTTTAGAACAAATTATTGAAGCCGATATACGCAACGCCATCCTTGATCTTAGCTATCAATACTTTAAAGGGCTGATAGAAGGCATTGATTTTGATAATGCCCTTCAAGGTCTGTTGGGGAATGCATCACCTAACCCGGCAAATACAGAAACAATAATAGAACTAAACAACATTTCAGAAGGAATGCTTATACAAATAACTGATATAACAGGAAAGATCATCAGTTCTGAACAAGTGCCCGCAGGCGCAGTAAGTCACACTGTTAATGTAAGCAACCTGCAAAGCGGAATGTATTTCTATACTTTATCTGACGGGGTGAATACAAGCCCGGCAGGCAAATTCAATGTAATAAAATAACAACTATGCGAAAAATACTTTTTTACCTCCTTATCCTTTGTGTTACAACCTCTGCTTTTGGGCAAAACTTAGTCCTAAGCCCAAATCCGGTGGAAGTAACTGGAGATGCCAATACTATTGCAGAAGCTCATGCAGAATTGACCAACAATGGACCTGAAACCCAGGTACTTACCTGGAAAAGGACGATTAACAGCATTACATCAGGTTGGGAATCCTCCATCTGCGATCCGAACCTTTGCTGGGCACCATTTGCTGATGCCCCCAGCTATGGCTTCAGCCTCACCAGCGGCGGAACAGGAACTGTTTACGCAAAGTTTGATGCTACGAATGCCCCTGACGGACCGGCAATACCTGGCACCGGTCATGTAGAAGTTCTGTTTTACAGCATAGCTGACAGTGCTAATTATAACGCCACTGCTGTATTTCATGCAATGCTTACTGGAGATGTTGGGTTTTTCAGCCCTAATGCAGAAAACAGTTTCACATTGTATCCAAACCCGGCAGTATCGGATATTAACCTCTTGGCATCTTACACCAGCAACATTTCTCAAATAAACATTGTGAACATAGTTGGAAAAGTTGTAAGCTCCTCTGCCTGGACTACAACTTCAGGGATAATGACAATGAATATTAGCAGCCTTCCTGAAGGAATTTATTTTGTGCAATTCATGAATGCAAAAAATGAAATAGTGGCAACAAAAAAATTAGCTGTTAAAGATTAAAAAAAATTGGTTTTAAAAAATGAGGCTTTCACTTCAGTGAAAGCCTCATTTTTTTATGATGGTCTCGTTTTCAAACTGAAATCCGGCATCAAGAATTTTTTTACAACTCACATGTTGATCTATCAGAACTGCGGCAGCCATCTTCCCCAGCATTATTTTTAAAACAAACGCAGGCACCGGGAAAAGTATTGCTTTTCTTTTTTGCTTTATAAGAATTTGTTTCATCAGTTCCTTCTGAGAAACAGGCTGAGGAGCCACACTGTTATAAACTCCCTGTATGGTTTTATTTTGCAATGCAAACATGAACATGCGGCAAACATCTCCTAACATGATCCATGAATACGTTTGTTTGCCTGAACCCAGTACGGGGGCTATGCCAAAGGGAAAAGTCTTAGTAAGTTCTTTCATTGCACCGCCGGTTTCATCCAGCACAATCCCAATCCTGAATGTGATGAATCTCTCAGCAAAGTTTTGCAACTGCTGCGTAGCATTTTCCCAAGAAACGCAACTCTCACTTAAGAACCCTGTGCCGGGTTTTGATTCTTCAAAAAGTATTTCATTTTTTCTGTCACCGTAATACCCGATTGCAGATGCGGCAATTATTGCCTGCATCTTTTTTCCTGAAGCTTCCAGATATTTTCTAAGTACACTTGCACTTTTTACCCTGCTGCCTATGATTTGCTTTTTCCGGTTTTTTGTCCATCGTTTTTCAGAAATGTTTTCGCCTGAAAGATGTATGATAGCATCAGCCCATTTTATTGCCCCCTCTTCCATTGTTCCGGCATCAGTATTCCACAGAAAGGTTTTTATGTTATTGATTTGCGGTTTTTTTCGTCCTAGCCATGCAATGTTATACCCGTTTGCAAGCAGAACCTCAGAAAGTTTTCTACCGATAAACCCTGACCCTCCGGTTATTAGTATGTTTTGCATTTTAGAAAGGTTTCTTAAAATCCAATTGCATTTTTTTTGTGTCCTTCAAATGTATTTACTTTACATTGCACAAAACGCAACGAATATGAAACTGGAACAACTTTTAAGTTTTTTTGTTTTGTTCTCTCTCACATTTGCCTCCTGCAAAAACAATTCAGGCAGCAGCAACAGGGCTGACGAAAAAGTAAGCGACAAAGTGAAACATGTTTTTATCGCAGATGCAACAGAAATTTTGCCCACTTGGAGCACTGAAAATATAATCGTGAATCATGTTGTAGGCGAGGCAGATCATTTACATCCTTATAATAGTGTAAATGCAACTAAAACTTGGATACATCAATATACACATTGCTTCCTCCTCAGAAATGACCTTATTAATCTTTCTGTCATTCCTGACCTTGTAACAAGCATGCCTGATACATCTACAGACATGATGCGCTATACTTATACCCTGCGTAATGATGCTACCTGGGATGACGGTACGCCCATTACATTAGAAGATGTTATCTTTTCTTTGAAAGCAGCAAAGTCGCCCCTTACGAATAACCCTAATGCGAAACCTTATATATCCCAGCTCAGAAACATAGAAACAGACCCTACCAATCCGCAGAAGTTCACAATAGTTATGAAACAGGTGTATATTCAAAACGTCATTTTTCTTACTGATTATCCTATAATTCAAAGGAAATTTTATGATCCTGATAATGTTCTTGCCAACTATACTCTTGAACAATTTGATGATCCTGATTTTTTGAACAAAGCAGGAAAAGATATTACAGATTGGAGCAACAAGTTTAACGATGTAGCAAAGTATGGAAACGATCCAGCCTATATGAAAGGTGCCGGGCCATACCAGGTAGAAGAATGGAGCCGTGGGCAAAGTTTGATCCTGCAGAAAAAACAAAACCATTGGATGCAAAAACTTAAAAATCCAACCCCTTATGAATGCGCTTATCCTGAGAAAATTATTTTCAAAGTAAACCAGGACGAAAACTCAACCATGCTGGAGTTACGCAGCCAGGCAATTGACGTAACAACATGGATAACCACCGCAACTTTGCTTGAATTACAGAAAGACCCGGAGTTTAATGCAAATTTTAATTCCCGGTTTATTGATACCTATTCTTATAATTACCTTGCAATGAATACAAGACCTACGGGCGGGCGCAAACCATTTTTTACTGACCCGAAAGTAAGACGGGCAATAGCATATCTTACCCCCTCTGATGAAGTAATTCAAACAATTGCTAGTGGAAAAGGAATCAGGCAGACAAGTATGGTTTCTCCACTTAAACCTGAATACAACAGTTCTCTTCCGCTCATTAATTATGACGTAGAAGCTGCTATGAAACTATTGGATGAGGCGGGTTGGATAGACACAGACGGGGATAATATAAGAGACAAAATGATTGACGGCGTTAAAGTGCAGTTCAGTTTTGATTATGGTTATATGACAACCCAAAAGGTAGTAGCAGATATTGCAAAAATAGTAACGGATGCAATGTATAGAGCCGGCGTAAAAGCAAATCTGAAGCCTTATGATTCTAATTTACTTTACGAAGAAACCCGGCAGCACAATTTTGACATGACAATGGGAAGCTGGGCCGGGAATTCTTTGCCTGATGATTTTACTCAAATATGGCATACAAGCCAATGGGAAAATAACGGGTCAAATTTTACAGGATTCGGGAATGCAGAAAGCGATGCATTGATTGACTCTATCAAAACAACCTTAGATCAAACAAAGAGGTTTGAAATGATTCATCGACTGCAAAAAATGGTGTATGATGAGCAGCCCTATGTTTTTATGTATCAGGCAATGAAACGCAATGTCATTCATAAACGATTCGGCAACCAATACATGACATTTGAAAGACCTAATGTTGTGCTGAATTATTATAAACTGTTGTCGCTTTATGGAAGCAGCGAAACTGGAATGCAAAAGCAGGCTCCTGTCAATTGACAATTCTTACTGAATTGCAACAATTCGGCGGCATTGAGTTCCCGATATTTTCGAAGGTGAAGAACCTGTTTTACTATTCAGGAAATTGATGCTAATTTTCAGCTCATATCTGAGAACATGCTGAAATATTTGATTCGCCGGATTCTTATTTTTATTCCTACTCTTATCATTATTTCCCTTCTTGCATTTGTTATCAGCATAAATGCTCCCGGCGACCCTGTGGATAGAATGCTTAACAGAACACAGGGGGGCGGAGAACAACTCTCTAACCTGCAAAACAATATTGAACAAAAAGAGTTATGGACACACAGGCTTGGTCTTGACCTGCCGGTTTTTTACATACAAATAAGTAATGCTGCCACACCTGATACACTTTATAAAATCTATGACCCGGGTGAAAAAAATGCATTGCAAAGGCTCCTTGCACAAAACGGAAACTGGAAATACATTTCAGTATATCACCATGCTGTACAAGAGTTGCTCCTCAGTTACGACAAATTAAAGGCTGATACTGCTACAATAAATCAGTTCGGTGAAAATGCAGTGCAAAGCGCAATATCTCTATCAAAGAACGACGCTTTATCATTGACAGTTACTCATGATCCGGCAATAATAGAATCAAAATTAAGTGGACTTGCAAGTATTTATTCTCAGTTTAGTTTTTTTTCTCCACAAAAAACATTTCTTGAAGGCATATCTATAAAGTATACAGATATGATTGAAAATAAAACAACATGGAAGAACTACATTCCTGCTGTTCATTTTTATAAATATAATCAGTATCACCGTTGGATTTTCGGGGATGGAAACTGGCTTACAGGGAAAGGAAGCATATATAGTAAAGGTATTATCCGTGGCGATTTCGGTTTATCTTATCAAACACAGTTACCTATTACCCAGGTAATAAAAGAACGGGTTCCCTGGTCGCTTACCTTCACTTTCATTTCTGTTTTGCTTGCATATCTTATCAGCTTACCAATTGGTATTAAAGCAGCATCAAAAAAAAATTCACTATTCGACAGAACATCCTCTGTTGTTTTATTCATTTTATATTCTATGCCTGCTTTTTGGTTTGCAACATTATTGCTTATGACTTTTGCAAATCCGCATGTTATGCAATTATTTCCCGCCTCAGGAGTACAACCGGTTACAGGTATTCCTGATGATACAAACTTTTTCCAACGCATTAATCTGTACCTCCCTTACTTGATACTTCCTACAATTTGTTACACTTATTCGCAACTTGCATTTCTTAGTCGCATCACCAGGGTTTCAACACTCGAGGTAATTTCCCAAGATTACATCAGAACAGCAAGGGCAAAAGGTTTGCCTGAAGGCAAAGTGATATACAAACATGCCTTCAGAAACTCTTTGTTACCTGTTATTACCGTATTTTCAAACATCCTCCCCCTTGCCATCGGTGGAAGTGTGATACTTGAAACAATATTTACGATACCCGGGATGGGCAGAGAAATCTTTTACGCTATTAACAATAAAGATTACCCGATGATCATCACTGTTTTCACCATTACAGGAATCTTAACTTTATTAGGTTATTTAATTGCGGATATTTTATATGCAGTTGCTGATCCGAGAATTTCATATAGCAAGAAAGGATAAATGATGAATAGGAAATAATAAATTAAAAAAGTTAACTATCAAAAATTCACAACATACCGATTTTAGTTTCAGAAAATATGCCTGGCAGCAGTTTAAAAACAACAAGCCTGCCTACATTTCTTTGTATATTCTTTTGTTTTTACTTGCATTAGCATTACTTGCGCCATTACTTGCAAATGAACGCCCTTTATTCTGCAAAATAAGTGGGGAAACATTTTTCCCGGCATTCACTTTCAAAAAAAGTTATGAAATTCAAACGCCAGAGGGGAAAGTACAAAAATTGCAGATTGATATTGCTGATTGGAAACAAATAGAGTATGATCAGGTGATTTGGGCGCCTGTACCTTATTCTCCGTCAAAAACCGACCTACTTAATGCCAATTATAAAGGCCCGCATGAAGAACAGAAGTTCAAGAATAACAAAGGGCAGATCGTTGAAATGCCTGCAAAATTCAGACATAAACTCGGCACTACTTCCATAGGTTGTGATGTACTGTCTGGCATCATTCATGGCGCAAGAATTTCTCTTTCAATCGGTTTTATTTCTATGGGAATCGCAGCACTCATAGGGTTATTCCTGGGTAGTATTGCCGGTTATTTCGGTGATGAAAATCTCACAACATCAAGAGGAAGATTCTGGACAGTGATTCTTGGGATCGTAGTTGCCTGGTTTTATGCATTTGGAACCAGAAGTTACACTCTTACCGATGCCATTGAAAAGGGGGCTTTTCCTATGATATTTCAGGTATTGGTGAGCATTACTATTTTTTCATTTGTGATTTTTCTATTTTCTTTTCTTGGAAAATTTGTCGGCAAAATACCATGGCTCAGGAAAAAAGTACATATTCCGGTTGATGCAATTGTAAGCAGAAGTATTGAAATCATTCATTCCATCCCTGTGTTTATTCTCATAATCAGTTTAGCAGCCATTGCAAAGCCCTCCCTCATCAATATTATGATCATTATCGGGCTTACCAGTTGGACAGGAATTGCCCGATTCACAAGGGCAGAATTCCTGCGCATTCGCAACCTTGAATATATTCAGTCAGCGAGATCACTTGGCTATAGCGAAAGCAAAACTATCCTTAAACATGCATTGCCCAATGGACTAGCACCGGCTTTGGTTACTATTGCCTTTGGTATTGCATCCGCCATTTTAGTTGAATCGAGTTTATCATTTCTGGGCATTGGGGTTCCACCGGGCACTGTAACATGGGGTTCGTTAGTGAATGAAGGCAGGGCAAATTTTAATGCCTGGTGGCTTGTAGTTTTTCCGGGACTGGCTATTTTTATTACAGTTACGGTTTATAATCTGATAGGGGAGGGCATGCGGGATGCGTTAGACCCGAAGTTAAAGAAATGATTCATATAAATTATAACATACAGCAATTTTCAACGTTATAAAAAATATTTGTGAAACGTATACTTAGGCATATTATTTTTTTTGTCTTCATTATCATTTTCAGTTTTTATGCTAATGCCCAAAATGTTTTTATCTCTACCCCCGAAAAACTGAGTACTGAACTCATTGGGTTTGACATTTTAGGTAAAACCAAAAACGGGGACTTGCTTATTTATAAAAAATACAGGTTTGAAGACGAAGTAGAAGTGCTTGATAAACAAATGCAGCTGAAAAGAAAAAGGGATATTACATTGAAACTGGATAATTATGAAACTATTGAGTTGATAAAGATCAACGAAGAGATTTTTCAGTTTTATACTCTAAAAGAAAGCAAGAATCTATATCTGAACCTTCAAAAATATAATATTGATCTCGAAAAAAAAGGCGACCCAAAATTGATTGATTCAACCTCACTTAGGTTGAGCGATAATTTTTCTGAATTCAAAATCATAAAATCAAAAAATGATGAATTCGTACTTGTTTATAAATATGAATACAGTAATGGGCGGATAGACAAATTGTTATCAACTGTAATAAATAGTGAGGGAAATACTTCTCAGGCCACAACTGTAAGTCTTGCAACAGAAGGATTTGCACCAGAACTAGTAAAAGCAACAATCAGTGAAAACGGCAATCCTGTTTTTTTATTCAGAAATGATTTGTATAACTGCCGGAGAGAAAAAAGTACAGCACATTATCTTTTCATAATGCCTAAGGCAGGTAATCAGTTTGCAAAAACAGAAATACATAATGCAAATGATTCCCTTGAAAGTTGTATCCGTGAAATTAGTTTCGAAATAGAAAATAAAAGTGGAAAAATCATTGCTGTTGGTATAACAGGGGAAGACAATAAAGATGCGATGCTTGGTTATACTTTTTTTGTTTTAGATGCAACAAGCGGGAACATTATGCAACACAATACATTCACTTTTACACAGGAAATGCTGGATAATATTGCCGGTGTAGATGAAAAGAAAGTGAAGTATGTGCCGACATACCGGGTGGCCCAAATTGTTCCACGGCTGGATGGTGGGGCTTTAATGATAGCTGAATTTTACGAAAAAACAGTGGAGAATTATGAAAACACAGTGTACGATCCCTATTACGGTTACAGGACTTCTACCCGCCAGGTAGAATATTTTGAGTATAGTGATCTCCTGTTGTTTTCTTTAAACAATAATGGTGCGATTGATTGGAGTAATATCATTCGTAAAAAACAAGTGAGTAAAGAGGATAAAGGAGTAAATTCATCATTCGCCCTGGCAAATTGCAAAGAGAGCTTGTATTTTATTTTCAATGAAGATATTTCACAAAACAACAATGTGCTGCAATATCAAATGCTGGCAGATGGTTCGCTAGACAGGAAAAGTTTATTTAATCCCAACCAACAGGAAGTAGAACTACGCACATCAGCAGGCAAACAAATCTCTTTTAATGAAATCATTATCCCAAGTATTTACAGGCGAACGATTGCATTTGTGAAAGTCGTTTTCTAATATTACGCTGTGCTTCGGTTATTGCAAAACCTCTCTCCGGTTTCTCTCCTGTTTCTGCTTATATATTTTGCAGGGCTTTGTGTCCATAGTTATCAAAATCCCTTTCAGGGTAGTTATGGGGTTTCTACACCGGCAGCGGAGTTACTATTTAATAACTGGCTTGGCCTTCAAAAAATTTCACCTCAAATTTTACAAATTGGCGTTCTCTTCTCAATTTTTTTGCAGGGCATTTTGGTTTGTTTCTTCTTACAATATTTTAAAATCACAAGCCGATTTTCTCTTATTCCTGCGGCTGTATATTACTTATTTTGTTTTTTGTTTGATGGGTTCATAGCATTTTATCCGTTAATTCTAATCAATTTCATTTTTTTCTGGCTCCTTTTTCTTTTGTTTACCATGTACAACAAATCTAAAATTGGAACAGAATTTTTTGATGTAGGTTTCCTGTTATCTCTCATCACATTAATTTACTTCCCGGCTATAGTTCTTATTTTATTTTGCCTTTATGCTTTCACTCAGTTACGTTCCACTGTATTCAGGGAAGTAATCTTGTTTTTTTCAACATTTGCGGTAACGTACTTTTTAGTTGCAACAGCCTATTACTGGTTTGATAAGTTACCCGAATTCACAAAACAATTTTCTTTTCCAACTGATTTTTCGTTTTTTAGAAGCACCTTTGATCTTATTTTCTTCATCAAATTTCTATTAGCCTTTATCCTGATTATTATATCCTTCGTTTTTCTGAACACTAGATATTCTACTGTGCTCATTCAAATCAGGAAATACTTTTCATGCATCATAGCTTATGGGTTTTTTATTTTACTTAGCGCATTTTTAACATATCCTTTTAGTTTTCAAAGCCTTTACCCGCTTGTTTTTCCTGCGAGCATAGTTGTTGGGTATTTTTTTATCAGCCTCAAAAACAGGGAAGCTGCCGAGATCATCCACCTTGCGCTTTTGGGAACTGTATTGTTATTTCAATACATTAATTTTGCAGAATAAATTTTAACCTCTTCAATGAAATTCGGTGTTGTAACTTTTCCAGGCTCTAATTGTGATCAGGACCTCATTCATGTTTTGCGGAATGTGATGAACTGCGAGGTTATTGAGCTCTTTCATAAACAACATGACCTAGGTGGTTTAACCACTGCAGATTGTATCATGCTGCCCGGTGGTTTTTCATACGGTGATGCGTTGCGTACCGGGAGTATTGCAAGGTTTTCACCTATTATGCAGCAGGTAATAGAACATTGTAACAAGGGCGGTTATGCATGGGGAATCTGTAACGGATTTCAAATTTTATGTGAAGCCGGATTACTGCCAGGAGTTCTTCTGGAAAATGCAACCCAGCAATTCATTTGCAAAAATGTATTTCTCTGTACAGAGAATAATGCAAGCAACATAAATCAAAATATTCCCCTAAACACTCCTTTAAAAATTCCTATCGCTCACGGCGAAGGAAGATATTACTGTGACGCAAAAACGTTAAAAGAACTTAAAGAAAAAGACCAGATCATTTTCCGTTATTGTGATGAAAACGGTAACATTACTGACGATGCGAACCCAAACGGTGCCACCTATAATATTGCAGGAATATGCAATGCCGGGCGCAATGTATTCGGTATGATGCCCCATCCTGAAAGGGCAAGTGAAGAAATGCTGGGGAATACAGATGGCAGGCTCATTTTCGCATCTTTCCTGGCAAAAGTTAAAGCCCCTGTTGCTGTATAAAAGGTCAATTTACAGTAAAAATATTGTAAGCAATCTGACGTTTACAAAATATACCTGCAACCAAACCCTTAATTTTGCTCACTAAATTTTAAAGCGCCATATGCTAAAAAGAGTATTTGCTGCTGTTTTAGTTTTCTTTTGTTTCATCTTGCAAAAAGCTGATGCGCAAATTCTTGAGCCTGTACAATGGGAAATCTCTCAATCTGCTACAGGGTTGAACGAATATACTTTAATATTCAAGGCATCCATTGAAGAAGGATGGAAAGTATATTCTAAAGATGTTCCTGAAAATGGGCCCCTTCCAACCACCCTTGTTTTCGAAAGTTTACCTGAGGGTGTTGAACTAGTGGGGGAAATGGAAGAATTGGGAAGAATGGAAGAGGAGGTGGATGAATTTTTCGACAACCAGGTAATAAAATTCTATAAAAAGCGGCTAACGCTTCGACAAAAACTTAAGATCACAAAAGATGTAACAATAACAGGTTATCTCGATTACATGACCTGTAGTAATGTATGCATAAACCCTACTTACGATTTCAGTTTTACCCTTACAGCAGAAAAAACTTCAGGTGAAAATATAGACCCATCGATAGATTATTCAAAAGAGAAGAATCCTGTAAAATGGAACATCAGCACAGAGAAAATTTCAGATAAAGAATATTGGTTGAAATTCAAAGCAGAAATAAGCCCAACCTGGAAACTGTATTCTCAAAATTCACCAAAGGGAGGAGCCCAACCAATGAAAGTGAATTTTGAATCGCAGGTGAGTACATATCAGCTTGTGGGCAAAGTGGAAGAAATCGGTGAATTGGAAACAAAAGCTGAACCTCTTTTTGAAAACAAGGTCCTGAAATATTATCACAGGAAAGTAGAGCTCCGCCAGAAAATACAAGTTGATTCGCCCAATGCAGTTATCAGTGGTTTTATTGACTACCAGGTTTGCGACGCTTCTCAATGCCTTTACGGTCAAAAAGATTTTAATTTAAAATTAGATGGTGAAACAATTGCCGAGATCATACCTAGTATAGACACAACTCCCACCACTCAAAATATTTTTTCTGCAGATTTTAAGATTGACACAGCCTATGCAAACAATGCACAATGTGAAGGGTATGTAAGCGGTCAAATTACAGATGCCAGAAATAAAAGTTTGTTCAGTACATTTATTTTGGGATTCATTGGTGGTTTAATCGGTTTGATTATGCCATGTACTTTCCCAATGATCCCTTTTACCATTTCCTTTTTTACAAAAAGGTCAGGAAACAGGCGTAAAGGAATTTTCGAAGCATCGTTCTATGGGTTGAGTATTATACTAGTTTATTTTATTGCCTCGCTGCCCTTCTTATTGTTTGGTTTATCAGGAGATAAACTCAATGCATTCGCATCAAACAACATTGTAAACCTTATCTTCTTCGCAGTATTCATTTTATTTGCATTATCTCTCTTCGGTTTATTTGAAATAAAATTACCCAGCCGGTGGGCAAACAAAGCTGACAGCGCAAGTGATGTTGGAGGCCTACTCGGAATATTTTTCATGGCACTTACACTTTGTATCGTTTCATTTTCTTGCACAGGACCCATCCTTGGCTCCCTGTTGGCAAACAGTTTAAAAGATGGTGGCGCCGCATTAAGTGCAGGCATGGTGGGCTTTGGTGTTGCATTTGCCCTTGCTTTTACCCTTTTGGCATTGTTTCCGCAATTGCTGAACAAACTGCCGAAAAGCGGAGGCTGGCTCAATGAAGTGAAGATCATTTTTGCATTTATTGAACTTGCTTTTGCCCTGAAATTTTTAAGCAACGTTGATATGGCTTATCACTGGGAAATAATTAAATATGAGATTTTCCTTGGAATTTGGGTACTTATTTCCCTGCTTGCTTTTCTGTATGTTGTTGGTATTATCCGTTTTCCGCATGACAATAAAAAAGTAAAGTTCGGCATTGCAAGGAGTTTATTTGCAATATTATTTTTGAGTAGTGCGGTATATTTTGCGCAAGGACTTACAAAAACTGGTACGGCTCCTCTTCTCAGCGGATTTCTTCCACCCAAGTGGTACAGCATTTATGATAACGGTATTGACTGCCCGCTGGGTTTAAATTGTTTTCACGATCTTGATGAAGCAATTGCTTATGCAAATGAAGTGAATAAACCTATCTTGATAGATTTTACAGGCTACACTTGTGTGAACTGTCGAAAGATGGAAGAAAATGTATGGCCTGAAACTGAGGTTTATAAATTGATAAGTGAAGATTATGTGTTGGTGAGTTTATATGTTGATGATAAAACTGCACTGCGCATGGAAGAACAATATATTTCAGAATATTCTGGGCAAAAAGTACGAAACATAGGTGCTAAGTGGGGCGATCTCCAGGCAAAAGAATTCGGCACTAATTCACAACCTTACTATGCTTTACTTTCTGCTGACGGAAAAGTATTAAACAAACCAACTGCCTATACTCCAGATGTAAGTGAGTACATCGGCTTTCTGCAATGCGGGCTGGAGACATTCAGGCAATTACAACAAGTAGCCGGGAAATAAGTACGTTAATTAAATTTTACTTTTTTATCACTATCCATGGAAACGGCTTATATATTTTTCTCCTCATTGCATAGTCTATCCGTTTCAGAAAACTCGGCTTATAAAAAAACTGAATTTGATAGCCCCTCAACTCTGCACACAACCTATGATGATAGTTGTTTTCCATTATGAGAAAACCAATTGATTCATAATAAATCTGGGTTCTCATCTTGGCTTTCCCTGCTTTTGAAGTTGAATAAAACGGCGTATCAATAACATGTATCTCACCATCCGGTTTTAGGTATTGAAACAGTTGATTTATCAATTTCCTGAAATCAGGAAAATATTGAGCGGTGCGCCTAACAGGATAATGTCAAAACTCTCTTTCCTGAAAATATCTTTCATCACATCTCCACAAATCCAGTTGATGCCTTCTTTCTGAAATACTTTTGCGGCAAGTTGCAACTCAGTTGCAATGATATCAATTCCCGCAACTAAAGCTCCGGGTTTTGCTTTGGCAACCTTGTTTGTAAGCCACCCGTTTCCACAACCTATATCCAACAAAGAATTCATGTTTTTCATCTCAGAGATATATTTTATAAAATCATCAGCTGACTTTTTTCTTATATCCCAGAGAGGTTTGTGCAGATCGTCAATTTTTACATCAGGAAGATTTATTATTTCTCTCTCCTCATAAAACCACCCCTCTGCCCTTCTTACATCCAGGTATAATTTTTCAAACGCTTCAACCGGGTTGTTTATAAAAATTACCCCTGCCTCCTGTTTTAGGATAGGTTTATCAAGGATATTTTCAAAACTTCCCGACATTCCACAAAAATTAATACCCCCTGAATGAAAAATAATCAGAGGGTATCGAAGTATAGTTTTTTAAATTAGAAGTTTGGTTTCTCAGGTAAAGTATGCGTTCTCCCGACGTTTTGTTTTTGCAAGTATTCCATCAAAGTGGAGAAATAATCCAGCATAGGCTTGGCGCTCATTTCGCTGCCAATGGAGTTTTTTAAATGTTCTCGCCATTCTACTGTTGCGCCCGGACGCATCACTTTGCGCAGGAAATCGCCAGTTTCTTTGCTGCCCCAATAGTTGGTTGCTTTCGGGTCTTGTTTTAAAATATTATTGGCAATGTACACATGAAACTGAAACAGCAACACATTACTTATACTATAATCATAATATTGCGCCGGGTCATCATTAATATGTGTTTTTGTAGCAGCATCACAATAGCCTTCCGCATCTGATCTGTCTGTTGGTGGAACTATGCCCTGGTATTTTTTTGCCAACTCCCACCATTTTGCGTTGTACTGATCAGGAGAAAGATTATTTGCATAGAGATTATATTCAAACTCTGTCATTGTTCCACTTCCCCAGGGAATATGAACAATAAAATCTAAAGATTCACTCAGCAGTTTTAAAGTATCATTTGTTTGTACGCCTTCTTCTACCAACCCCAGGCTTTGTAACAAAGGTTTCTGTAAACTTGCCAAACCTATCATGCTACCAAATGCTTCATGATAACCCCTGTTAGCACCTGTGCGCAAAACAAGAGGCACATCAGGGTTTGTGTATTCAATGAAGTAGTATATATGTCCGAGTTCATGTAATACAGTACTCCACCAGTCAGTATTAGGTTCCACACTCATAAGTGAACGAACATCAGTGCCAAGATCAAGATGCCATGCACTTGCATGATTATTTTTTGAGTACCCTGCATCAGGAGGCAAAGGATACAGTGAAGATTTTTCATAAAAACTTTGTGGCAAAGCAGGAAAACCTAAACTCATCCAGAATTCTTCACCTTTTTTCATTACCCATTCAGCTCCATTTTTTTCCAGTGCCGGGTCAATGTTTAAACCTTCTACCTGCACCATTGCTGTCCAGTCCTGCCCCCAGCGGTTTGGCAGCCAATGCGCCGGAAGGTATTCAGGCACGGGCTCATTATATTTTTTAGCAAGCTCATGCCTTGCCCATGTATGCAATTCCCTGTACAGTGGCCACACATCACTTATCATACTTCTCGTAAGTTCCAGCATTTCATCGCTGCTCATACCATATTCACTTGCCAGGTATGAAAAATAATCGGAATAGCCCAGTGGGGTAACACTTGCATTGCGCAATTGCTGAAGTTCAGTAAGCCCACTTTTTAATGGTTTGCCTACTTCTTTGCTGGTGGTCCATGCATTTAATCTGTCATTCAAATTATTTGACTCCCGAAGAATCTTATCAAGGTCATTTGTAGTAACCTGTTTGCCGTCGAGCATATATTTGAAGCCATACAGTTTCTCTACTTGCGCATTGGTAGCTTCAATTCTTTTCTTCACAACATCTCCAGCAGTTTCCGGATTGTTCCCGGCAAAGTAAAGAATGTATTCAAACTGTTTTGCCTGCAGCGGGGTGAGTTTATCTTTTAGGGCGATATATTTTTTTGCACTGTCAATATTTGCAATACTTCCGGTAAATTTTGCAAATGCTTCATCAGCCACAGCAGCATTTTTTGAAGCTGTTGAATCTCCCTCCACAATTTTTGTGTTCAATTGCCACTGCCCTTCAGCAGAAGCGTAATAAAGTTTCTGATACTCAGTATTATAAGCATCAAGATACTTTTGTGCCATTGCCTGTATAGCAGTATGGTCAGTTTTTTGTGATGTTGTGCTCTCCTTACAAGAAGATAAACTGATGGATGCAACTAAAAAAACAAGAAATAATTTTCTCATAATTAACGGTTTAGCAGGCGAAGGTAAAGGCTTAATTCCTGAATGCAGAATTTATTAACGAATATTAAAACACTGGCTTTGGATATGTGATATCGTATTCAGGAAAAGGATAAAAACTTTTGCACAATCCTGATTTTTGTAAAATATTTCCTGTTGAAAACACTACTTTCGCAAAGAAATAATTTGATTTAAAAAACAGTTAAACCCCAATATTATGGCAGAAACAAGCGAAAAATTAAAAGCCCTCAACCTTGCGGTTGATTCACTCAATAAAACCTACGGCAAAGGAACAATTATGAAACTGGGCGACAGCCCTGAGTTTGCCGTGGATGTAATCCCTTCCGGCTCCATTGGGCTTGATATTGCACTGGGTATCGGCGGGTTTCCGAGGGGTCGGGTAGTTGAAATTTATGGTCCTGAGTCTTCGGGAAAAACCACCCTGGCAATTCATGTAATCGCCGAGGCACAAAAAAAGGGGGGCATGGCTGCTTTCATAGATGCTGAACATGCTTTTGATAAATCTTACGCAGAAAAACTTGGTGTTGATACAGAAAACCTTTTAATATCCCAACCTGACAACGGTGAGCAGGCCCTTGAAATAGCTGAACATTTGATAAGAAGTGGGGCGCTGGATGTTGTAGTGATTGACTCTGTGGCTGCGCTGGTTCCCAAAGGAGAGCTGGAGGGAGAGATGGGAGAAAGCAAAATGGGCTTACAGGCACGATTGATGAGCCAGGCCTTACGTAAACTTACCGGGGCCATCAGTAAAACAGGCAGTTGCTGTATTTTCATTAACCAGCTCAGGGAAAAAATCGGTGTAATGTTCGGTAACCCTGAAACTACTACCGGGGGAAACGCTTTGAAATTTTATGCATCAATACGCCTTGATATTCGCCGCATAGGACAAATAAAAGAAAAGGATGATGCTGTAGGAAACAGGGTAAAAGTGAAGGTGGTGAAAAACAAAGTGGCTCCACCCTTCCGTCAGGCAGAATTTGACATCATGTATGGCGTAGGTATTTCAAAACTTGGGGAAATAGTTGACCTTGGTGCCGAATGCGGAGTAGTACAAAAAAGTGGTAGCTGGTACAGCTACGATGGAACAAAACTTGGACAAGGAAGAGAAGGTGTAAAAGAACTCCTGCTTGACAATCCTGAACTTGCTGCCGAGATTGAAAAGAAAATAAAAGAGAAGTTAGGTCTAGAGAAGAAGTAAGTAGCAACTTATAGTGGCGAAAAGGCAGCTGAAACTTATATAAAGATTTGAGTTGATTTCTTCTGATCGCCGAATTCCGAAATACTTCTAAGCAACTCAGAAAGAAGTTATTACTTCAGGCTTAACCCGTTATAACAAAAAAATCCCGGCATGGATGATAAGCCGGGAAATTTTCCTGGGGAGGATTGTATAAAAATGATATTAAGGGAAACAGGGATAGTGTGTTATTGTTCATGAGATTATCTTGCTTATGAAAGGGTTGCCTGTTTACAAAAAAATAACAAACTCTAAATAAAAAAAGGGACGGATGTAATTCATCCGTCCCATTAATATTCTTGTATTGATTAGTTATTCAATTACTATCTGCCTGTGAACAGCTTTATTTTCTGAAACAATTTCTACTGTATAGGTTCCTGCTGCAACTGCATTGATATTAAATGTAGCTGTAGCATTTATTCCGCCTGCATTTTGAGTTGCAACAACTTCACCTAAAGTGTTTAATACATTAATTGTTGATGATTCGTTATCATCTGCTGTGTATGAAACAGTAAATGTGCCGTTACTCGGGTTTGGATAAATGTTCAGGTCTTTAATGTTGTTCACTTCGCTTATGCCCGTACATTCTACTACTTTCACAGTAACAGGTATTCTTTCACTTGAACAGGTAAAACTACTTACAGCTTCTACTTCCCAATCATAAAAATAATACCATCTTGTTCCGTCAAAGCTGGTACCGGTAACGCTTACAATATCATCAATGGTGTAAGGGTAATTTGTTCCTTCTGTACTTCTCTTCAGGAAAGGGCTTATTTCTCCGAAAACTTCATCATTCTTATCATCGTTTGATCCAAGTTGGTAATTAGTTCCAGGTTCTATCACAAAATTCAGGTCAATAACAGTAGTTCCTTCAGGTATATCAACTTCTATTGATTGCAAAACAGCCTCAGAGGCGTTTCTTAATTCAATAATTCTTTCGCCCGGATAATCAGTAATTACTTTCACTGTTTTTAAAGTCATGGTATTAAAAACATCAAAAACCTGGTAGCCATTGTAAGGTGATCCTGAACTATAATCAGAACCTGCATGTTCTGTTTCGCCGACATGTTCCAGAATTTCAGTAGTAACAGTTTCTGTATTATCAGCATAATATGTTACATCTTCATATAACACAGGTGTAGTAAATGATGTGCCTGCACCAAGCATAGTTCCGCCTGTTGCAGCATCATACCAAGTTACAAGTTCGCCAATAGCTGTTAATACAGAGGAAGCAGCATAACATCCTTCTACCTCATCATCAGCCACGGGTTCTGCAACACTGAGTATAGAGACCGTTACTGTATCTGAATATCCTTCACCACAGTCACGGCTGATTGTGCAATAATATTCGCCGGGTTCTGAAACATTGATTGTGTTAGTAGTAGCGCCGTTACTCCATGTATAAGCATAACCTACTGCAGCCACAGATAATTCTACTGTTTCTCCGGCGCAAAGTACCAAGTCTGAACTGGCTGTAACTGGAAAGAAATCGCCGGTCTCGGGTTGTTCAGTTAATGTGTAAGGCATGGTTATCACATTGTTATCATCATCTTCTTCCAGGTAATTATTATTGGGGTCAATTTCAACAACGATGTAATAATCGCCATTACAAACGCCCTCAGGAATTTCAATCCACATACCATCCAGGTAGTAATCATAAATGTCAAGATAGCCGCAAGAAATACCCTGGTTATTTATTCCGCAGTCATAGCTACCACCACCCAAACCATAATTGGGTCCATCGTTAGTGAGTACAGTTCCATCATTTTTCCTGCAATACCCGTAGCTGGAACCGCTGGCGCAGTTTGCAAGGTCCATCAAGCAAAAGCCCATTTTTGTTCCGTTGCCTATAATTGGCCATTCTGTAGGGTCTGTTACACCATCTATAGGTTTACGCAATGTATAATTTCCCCAGTTATCAGTATGAAAGTGGCCATGTGTTGGATGATAGGTCATTGTTCCTGCCTCCCTGTCCCAATAGCTCATGTCATCCCCATTTTTATGATAAATCCTTTGTTCAATGATCTGGCTTGGAAGGCTTCCATCATCACAAGCATCCAATCCCCCCGGGCTGTAAATCGTATCTCCGCCGCAAACGTAATAGTCAGTTGGTAATACCCGCAATGGCCCGTGACCAATGTTTGGTGTGCCTACTGAAAGATACAAGATGCCTGCTTCTTCAAGGGTTTCATCAGGCTCAGCCAATAAGTCGTATGATGCTGTGATATCGGGCAGTAAATCACAATCTGAACTGCCGTCTTTACAATCACAATCAGTGGCATCTGTTGTTGTACACTGAGCCCATACAAATATTGGGGCTGCACAAAGAAGGAGTAAAACAATTTTTTTCATAAAAATTTGATAGATGGATTTATAAATTGTGATGCAAGATACACCTTGCGGGTTGTTTTTGCAAAACGGGTAAAGGGGTGACAAAAACTGGAAACTTTAGCTGGATGCAGGATATTGGATACCGGGTTTTGAATTCCGCCACTAACAATATCATGTAAATTTATCTGCTCACTTATCTATTCACAACTCATTTTATCTCCCAGGTTTCGCTGCCTTTGAGTAATTTATCCAGGTCGCCCTTCCCTTTTCCCATCGCTTCATGTAATTGTTCACTCATCATATCCTCATACGTTGGGCGATGTTCATTGGCATAGAATACGCCAAAAGGCCTTGGCAGATGTCCATCTTTAGACGGGTTATCGAAAATACGCACAAGAATCTGTGCTTTGTAAATATCAGTTTCATCATGCACCCAACAATCATCCGCAGTAAATCCATCGCTGAATTTTATTACCACAGGAGTAAACCCATCCAATTTTATTCCCTTATCATTGTTTTCCCCGAACACTAACGGCTGGCCGTGGCGCACAAAAAGGTCGTTTTCTTTTTTTGTTGCTTTTTCTGTGAATACTTCAAAAGCCATGTCGTTAAAAATGTTGCAGTTCTGATAAATTTCCAGGAAAGATGCGCCTTTGTGCTGGTTTGCCCTGATCAAACATTCCTGTAAATGACCGGGATCTCTGTCCATACTTCTTGCAACAAATGTTGCATCAGCGCCTAATGCTAAAGCTGCTGGGTTAAAAGGATGATCAACTGATCCCATCGGAGTTGACTTGGCAACTTTTCCAAGTGGTGATGTTGGGGAATATTGCCCTTTTGTTAATCCGTAAATCTCATTGTTGAACAATAAAATATTTACATTGAAATTTCTTCGCAGCAAATGGATAGTATGATTTCCGCCAATAGATAATCCATCGCCATCACCTGTAACTATCCAAACACTCAGTTCTGGCCTTGCCGATTTTAATCCGCTTGCCACTGCAGTAGCTCTTCCATGAATGGAATGCATGCCGAAAGTATTTGTGTAGTAAGGAAACCGGGATGAGCATCCAATGCCTGAAACGACTACGATGTTTTCTCTCGGAATGCCAAGTTGCGGAAGCACTGTATGTACTTGTTTCAAAATAGAATAATCGCCGCAACCGGGACACCAGCGTACTTCCTGGTCGGTTTGAAAATCTTTTGCTGTGAGGTTTAATGTTTCGCTCATTGTATCTTTTTACGAATAAAATATTTTGATTTTACTTTTTTATTAGTTAGCCAATTCTTTCATAATAAATTCAATCAACTCAGCGCTTGTTATTGGTGTTCCTTTTATTTTGTTGTAAGGAATGGCAGGGATCATGAATTTATCTCTTATCACTTTTACTAACTGCCCGTTGTTTATTTCAGGAATAATCACTTTATCATAACTGAATAAGACCTCCCCGAGGTTTTTTGGGAAGGGCTTGATGTATCGCAAATGGGCATGCGCTACTTCATACCCATCCGCTAAAATATGATGCACAGCACTTTGAATTGCGCCATACGTTGAACCCCAGCCCAACACCAATATTTTTCCTTTTGATGGGCCTGCTGCAATTTTCTGATCAGGGATATAATTGGCAATGCGTTCTACTTTTTCCTCCCGTAATTTCACCATGTGTTCATGGTTATCAGGCTCATAAGAAATATTTCCAGTTATATCTGCTTTTTCTAACCCCCCAATTCTATGCTCTAAACCTTTTGTTCCCGGTATTGCCCAGGGTCTCGCCAATTTTTCATCTCTTGAATAAGGTAAGTATGCGTTTCCGTCTTCAATGGGTTTTGCGAATTCCACCTTTATTTCCGGAAGGTCTTCTGCCTTGGGAAATTTCCACGGCTCTGCGCCATTGGCAATATACCCATCGCTCAGAAACATGACAGGCGTCATGTGTTGTAAAGAAATTCTACATGCTTCAAAGGCGGTTTCGAATGCATCACTTGCAGTAGCTGCTGCAATTACAGGCATGGGGCATTCGCCGTTTCTTCCGTATAAGGCCTGCAACAAATCTGCTTGCTCTGTTTTTGTAGGCATGCCTGTACTTGGCCCTGCTCTCTGAATGTTTACGATAACTAAAGGAATTTCAAGCATCACTGCTAAGCCCATTGCTTCGCCTTTTAATGCAATGCCGGGGCCTGATGTTGTTGTCATTGCAAGGTGCCCGCCAAAAGATGCACCAATAGCTGCACAAATGGCTGCAATTTCATCTTCGGCCTGAAAGGTCCTGATGCCAAAATTTTTATACTTCGCTAGAAAATGTAAAATGTCTGAAGCCGGAGTGATAGGATAACTTCCTAAAAACAAAGGCAAACCAGCTTTTTGTGAAGCAGCGATAAAACCCATGCTTGCAGCATCATTACCGATGATGCTTCTGTAAGTACCGGGATCAAGTTTTGCCGCTTCTACTTTATATCTTGATGAAAACACTTCAGTAGTGTCTGCATAATTATATCCTGCTTTTAATGCTTTTAAATTTGCCTCGAGAATGTCAGGTTTTTTAGAGAATTTACTTTCTAAAAATCTTTCTGTTGACTCCAATGATCTTGAATACATGTAATACAAAAAGCCGAGCACAAACATGTTTTTGCATCGATCTTTTTCTTTCACTCCCATTGTAATATCAGTAAGGGCTTCTCTCGTCAGCTTGGTTACATCGATTTTAATTACTTCATATCCTTGTAAGGACCCATCTTCCAGGGGATTAGTGGCAGCATTTGCAAGGCGCATATTTTTTGCATCGAAACCATCTGTGTTTGCAATAATGATCGCCCCTTTTTTCAAACCACCGAGGTTAACTTTCAAAGCCGCTACGTTCATTGCTACCAATACGTCACATTGATCGCCCGGGGTATAGATCTTCCTGCTGCCGAAGTGTAATTGAAAACCTGAAACACCGGGAAGCGTTCCAATCGGTGCCCTGATCTCAGCCGGAAAATCCGGAAAAGTTGCAAGGTCGGCACCCATGAGGGCGGTATTGTTAGTGAATTGTCCACCGGTGAGCTGCATCCCGTCGCCTGAGTCGCCGGCGAATTTGATAACTACATCTTCAAGAACCTGAATGTTCATAGATATTTTTCTTAAAAATTTTGTGCGAAGTTAGTGAATAGTTGCGAGGTTTTGACGGCTAAAACAAGCCCACTGTTGCATAGAATGCTCATGTTCTGTTTGTTGCACATTGAGAAGGTTTTACCCCAACAAGGGGTATAGGTTATCAGTTGACTCATCATCGTTCCTCTCTTTATAAGTGTTTGCATTAATCGCACTGTATTTGCCTTTTTCATCATCTCACATGATGCTTAAAATACTTAAATACTTCTTCATAATTACTGGAGGTTTGTTTCTGTTATTTATCATTTTCATTCTTGTATTTGATAAAAAGATAGAGGCGATCGCAATTGAAAAATTACAAAGTTCGACAGCGGGTGATTTGTATATTGAGGAAATTGATATTAACTGGCTAAAAAATTTTCCTCATGCTACAGTAATTGTTTCCGGCCTGCAAATAAACGATTCAATTTACAATGCTCCTTTTCTCAAACTCAGCCGCCTTCAATTAAAATTAAATGTGCTTAGCTATCTGAAGGGTTCGGCGCATTTCAGTGAGGTTGTTTTGCAAGATGGATCATTGTCTGTTTATTATACGAAAGACGACAGGCTAAATACACAGGGGATCTTCGCCCCAGGTGAAGGCAAAAAAACTTTAGAGGTGGATGATATAGAATTAAGAAATATTCATTTTCAGTTTGTTGATTCATTCTATTATAAATTCCATGCATTCACATTTCTTTATTTCAATATTGAAGTTACTGAAGAAAAGATTCATACAAAAGGTGAAGTTCTGTTTGACAGCCTTGTGTTCAAGCCATACAAAGGCGGGTTTTTTATGAGTAAAGCAATTGATTTTGATGTTCATTTTCTGAACACAGGTACAGAAATAAAAATTGAAGAGAAATCGAAACTTGAAGTTGATGATGAAGAATTCAGCATCGCCGGAGTAATTGCATTATTTCATGATACTCCATCCCTGTTTATTGAAATAACAAATCCTGAAACTGGTTTTGAAACAGGGAAATCCCTAGTAAACAAAAATATCCAAAACACAATCAACAAGATCAATATTGATAAACCCGTTCACTCGGTTTTACAGTTGAAAGGTACCCCAATAAGAAACAATCCACTTGCAGTAGATTATTTTTTCCGGTTACAAAATGCTGCTATTGAGGCTCCTCAGGTGAGTATACAAAATTGTGACGTTGCCGGACATTATATTAATCATCTTGATACAACAATACAAAATGACCCTGCTAACTCTGCATTATATATCGAAAAAATAAACGGCAATTATAAAAAAATTCCTTTACGCATCACAGGGCAACTTACCAATCTTACAGACCCGTTTGCTGATGTCACACTTACTACTTCGGCTCCGGCAACATCATTCAACACAATACTTAGCAGAAATGTAAAGTTCGCAGAGGGTGATATAGAAGTGTTCGTACAGTATAAAGGGAAGTTAAAAATTGCAGAACATGAAGAAAATGTTTCAGCAAAAGTGTCGCTCAAAAATGGTTCAGTAAATACTTCAGGTAAGGAACTTGCCCGAAACATACAGGCATATCTTCTGCTCCAGGAAAACACATTGCTTATAAACAAATTCAATATGTATGTTGCTGGAAGTAATGTTGTTATATCAGGAAAAATTCCAGGTATTATTTCTTCTGTCCTTAACAAACAAAGTCATTTACAAAGTGAAATAATTATACGTTCTGATGTGTTGTATGTTAACAAACTACTTGACCTTGTATCGGCAACAGAAAAAGAACCGACAGGCAAACAGCTCTTTAAAAAAATTTCTTTGTACAGCGAAAAAGTATTGTACAAAAAACTTGTTGCAGATAACTTTTCTATGATTATTCGAAACGCATCAGGCAATCTCAATGTTGACACCATGAAAGCCCGCATCGGCGAAGGAACTATAAACATGAGTTTCAGTGGAATGAAGAACTGCGGGTGGAATGACTGTTTTTCTTTCCAGGCACAGTTGCAAAATATTGATGTGCCGACCTTGCTAAACGGGTTTGAAAATTTCAACCAGGATAAAATAGCTGCAAGAAATATTGAGGGCACTATACAGGCGGATATCCAATTCAGCGGCGAAATAAAAAACAAAAAAATGGACCCTTTCAGCCTGCAGGGCAAAGGCAATTACGCATTATATGATGGTGAGTTACACAACGTAACGCTGATTGAGCAGGCGGGTAAATTCATGCTGAAAGATAAAGATCTCACTCATGTACATTTTGCTGACATCTATCATAAGTTTGAAATAAAAGATGGTGACATTCACATTGATGAGATGCGCCTGAAAAGCGATGTGTTTACCGTTTATATAGATGGCATTTACAGTTGGCAAAATAACACGGAACTCACTTTAGAAGTACCATTAAAAACAATATTTGGTACCGACACAGCTTTTGCAACTGCTGATACACTGTTCACTTCCGGTGACATTGAACTTTCAAACCTCTCTTACCTGAGTGATGCTATTAACGAAAGTTATGATAAAAAAGGACTCAGTATTTTTTTCACAGCAACAGAAGAAGAAGATAAGTTAAAAGTAAAACCACTGCTATTCCCAAAAAGAAAAAAGGAACAGTTGAATAATTGAAGTATGAAAAAGGAAAAGAAACAATTTGACAAAAAAACGAGAAGGAAAAAATGGTGGAGGATATTCTTTATCATTGTTGGTGTGCTTATTATTATACGCCTGCTCCTGCCTTACATCATTCTGCATTACGCAAATAAAACTCTTGCAAACATGAAAGATTATTACGGGCATATTGATGATATTGACCTGGCTCTTATCAGGGGCGCATACCAGATCAATGATATCTATCTGAATAAAAAAGATACACTTACTGGTAAACAAACTGATTTTTTTGATGCTGAGTTAATTGATCTCTCCCTGGAATGGAAAGCATTGTTTAATGGAGAGATTGTTGGAAAATTATTGTTTATAAATACTTCGCTTAAAATAACAAAGGATAAAACTGAACCGAAACAATTAGAAACTGACACTTCCGATTTTCGTGATCTGTTAAAAGATTTTATGCCGCTACAAGTAAATAAAATTGAAGTTAAAAATGGCAGCATACATTATGTTGATCCGCTTTCTGCCCCGCCGGTAGATATTGCACTTACCAATACTTACATCCTGGCAACGAATCTCAAAAATTCTTATGACTCCACTGCATTTCTTCCATCAAACGTTACCGCTAACGCTGACCTGTACGAAGGAAAACTCAATATGAAAATGAAGTTAAATGCGCTTGCAAAGCAACCTGCATTCGATATGAACCTGAATCTTGAAAATACAAATCTTGTTTTGCTGAATGAATTTTTTCAGGCCTATGCAAATGTTGATGTAAATAAAGGGAGTATGGGATTATACGTAGAGTTTGCAGGAAAAGAAGGCGAATTTGCAGGATACGTTAAACCTGTTATAAAAGATCTGGATGTTCTGGGAAAAGAAGATAAACAAGATCCGTTTTTAAGAAAAGCATGGGAAGGAATAGTTGGCGGTGCCGGAAAATTGCTGGAAAATAAAAAAGAAGACCAGGTGGCAACGAAAATTCCAATAGAAGGAAAGTTTGAAAATCCTGATACAGAAGTATTAACTGCAATTGCTGAATTATTGCGCAATGCATTTATACGGGCCCTTGCTGAATCTTTAGACTATGACGTTGACATCACAACAGTGGGTGAGCAAACTGATGACAATGGCGGATTACTTGATCGCATATTTAAAAAGGATAAAGAAAAATCTGATGGAAAAAAAGATAAAAAATAAGATCAGATTAAGAGAAACGGGGTTGGGTTTTTTTAAGTTGCTGAAGCAAACTTTTTCTGAATTCAAAAGTGATAGTGTTACAAAACTCAGCGCATCACTTGCTTATTATACAATATTCTCATTACCCCCACTTATTTTGCTCATCATCAGCATTTTCAGCAATATTCTAAGCAGGGAAACCGTAGAGTCTGAAGTATATTCTACTATCGGGAGTTTTTTAGGAAATAAAGGCGCAGATGATATAGAAAACATTATTAAGAATGTACACTCAAAAGACAATTCAACAATTTCATCAATTATTGCCATCATAACATTATTTCTCGGCGCAACGGGGGTATTTGGCGAAATTCAATCCTCTATCAATTATATATGGAGTGTTAAAGCGAAACCGAAAAGAAAATGGCTATGGTATATTGTAAACCGTTTTATTTCCTTTTCCATGATCCTTACTTTTGGTTTTTTGTTGTTAGTAACATTAATCATAAACTCTCTTATATCAATATTTAATGACAGGCTGCATGATTTCATCCCTATTGCAGACCAGGTATTTTCGCTTGTGTCATTTGTTGTTTCACTACTCATCATCACAGGTTTGTTCACACTCATCTTTAAAATTTTGCCCGATGCCAAAGTGCAGTGGGGGTTCGCATGGAGAGGTGCTTTGTTTACGGCCGTACTATTTACTATCGGCAAGATACTTATTGGATTTTATCTAAAAAACTCTTCACTTGATACAACTTATGGTGCCGCAGGAAGTGTGATCTTGATTCTTGCTTGGGTGTATTATACTGCTCTTATTCTTTACTTCGGTGCTGAGTTTACCCAAGTGTATGTAAAGAGAAAAAACGGAAGCATAACACCTAAACGTTATGCAGTATATATTAAAAAGAAAGAGATTGAAGTGGATGGTGTGCATATCACTGAACAGAAAAAAGAAGTTGTTTCAGAATAAAAAGAAGATTTCAGATCAAACCCGAGATGAGTAATACCTTAAACAATTAAAAAACAAACCCTATATTCCGAAAGCAACTCCAATACTAAATCCTATATTGCTGTTCAAATTTATTTCGTCAGCAAAATCATCAGCAGTAATGTCCACCAATCCGTGGTAATAATGAATATCAGTATTTAGCCAGATAGCTTCTGCAAGTTTAAAATTAGCTCCTCCTCCGGCAACAATTCCTACGTCAAAAACATTGTAATCCTCTTTTACATCTATGCCTTCAGTTTCCGCTTTAAACATGTAAGCCAACTGCGGACCTAAAAAGATTTTAGGACGAATAGGGTTGCCGTATTCATTAAAGAACCAAATTACTTTCAGCGGCACCCGCACATAGTCAATATCAGTTGCTTTTTCCAAAGTAATTCCAGATACTACTTCATTAATACTGCCACCTTCTCTTGAATAAATTATATCTGCTCCAAAACCGAGATTACTGACCGTGCTGTACACAAGCATTACACCGCCGTTCCAGTTCGGATGGAATTTTACATTTACCAGGTCGACATCATCACCCAAAGAAATAAATGAACTTCCAAAAGATATTATTGGGCCTACAGATATATACTGCGCATTTAATAAATTGAATGTGATGATGAAATATACTGTGCACATAAATTTTTGAATACGCATAACAGGGTTTCTTTATAATACATCCAATTATATGCCCTGAAGTAAAATGCCGATGCTACACGAAATAATTTCAAATACTTTGGGAAGTATATTTCTCTTTTTGGGAATTTGTTATGAATTATCTCTTGCTACTATATAAAAGAAAACCCGGCATCAAAAGGCGCCGGGTTAGCAATTGTTGGTTTGTAATAAGAAAATTATGAAAAGATCATTTGCTCTTCTCTGTCCTGTACAGGAATACGCACAAGGAATTCATCATATCCATCATCTTCATGGTTGCTTTGGGCACCGTAGGCATCAATAGTATACCCGATCAATCCATCATTTGCTTCTATTAAATACAGCGCAATAGAATCAGCAGGGTTTGAATCTCCTTCAAACCGGTAGGTCTTTATGATCTGCAGGTTTTCGGGCTCATAAAATTTTCCATTACCGATTGTAAATTTCCCTTCTTCCATCTTGAATTCATTTGCATAATTTTTTATGCGCAATTTCTCCAGTACTTCAGTAAGCGTAGTCATTCTGTCAGGTTTTTCCATCAGATTAGACTTTATTAGATTTTTTTTGCATTTTCCCGCAGCATCTTAATTTTATCATGTGCCATTTGCAATTCGCTGCGTTGCATCCGAAGGAGATCTGTAACTTCAGTCTCAAAACTCAGTTCTTCATCATTCATTACTTTATCATACATTTTTAAAGCAGCATCTTCACCAAATTCACAGGATGAGAGTATAGCTTTTCTGTCATCCCTGGTTACTACAGCTTTCAGATCCATCCACATGCGATACAATTTTCCTGAATTTGTTGTCCCTGTTTCAGGGCTGCCCGCACATTTTACTACATGCTCAGTGAGCCTGAGCGCATAGTTTTTACTTTTATGCGCAAAGTCCTTGAACAAAATATCCAGGTCTGCATGTCTATTTTCCTTTGCTGCGGTGGTATATCCTTCATACCTGTCGTTGTTAATACGAATAAGATCGTTTAAGGCTGTAATTCTTTTTTCATTTACGCCCACTTGTAATGTATCCATTGTATTTTGTTTTTTTTATGATAAAAAAATAATTATACTTTTTATTCAATGCTTTATAATTCAGATTTCCTGGCAACGGGTGTTCGTTCCCTTTCCGGAACACATGTCTGAGTCCATCTTCAAAAAGTTCTTCAGGATTAATTTTTTCAAGACGCCTCTTTTTGCCGAGTCTGACTATATTTTTTATATAAAAAATAGATGAACTTCATGCCAAAACGTTTATATTACTTTACATATTCTCAAACCACCAGTAGAGCCTGAAATATTGTGTATTTTGCATACCAGCTACTGTTACACCTTAGCTACTGTATTTCCATTTATTTGCATGATCGGGGAAATTTTTGCCTCATTATGCAAAATATTTTATGGCAAACCCTTTTGGAAGTCTTTCTGTTAGAGCTGAATTTCAAGCCCAACATTTGTACATAGTTCCTATAATATTGTATTATGGATTTAGTTTCAGGCCAACCTTACTGGCTGATGAAAAATGGAATTTTACATCATTATGCTTCACTCACACAGGATCATAGAACAGATGTGCTTATTATAGGCGGAGGAATAACCGGTGCCATTACTGCGCATTATTTTACAAAGGCGGGTTTACATTGTACCGTCATTGAAAAAAGGCATATTGGCATGGGCAGCACTTGTTCAAGCACTTCACTCATTCAATATGAGATTGATACCCCTTTATCTGAATTAATAAAACTGAAGGGAGAAAATGCTTCTATTACTGCATATCGTTTAAGCGATGAAGCTGTAACCGAAGTGCTGAAACTTGGCAAACTGTTACAAGATGATTCCGTTCAGAAAAAAACCTCCCTTTATTTTTCTTCCTCAAAAAAAGATGTAAAACACTTGCGGGAAGAATACATTGCAAGAAAAGGGATGAACCTTGCTGTCTCCTGGCTCAATAAAGAAGATCTGAAGCATAAATTCAATTTATCTGCTGATGCAGCAATTTTATCAGAAAATGCTGCAATGCTTGATGCGTATTCACTTACACACAAACTCCTACAGCATAACATACAAAAAGGGCTTGAAGTTTTTGCTTTAACTGAAGCTGTAAAAATAAAATATGTAAAAGCCGGCATTCATGTAAAAACACAATGGGGCAATGTGATAAAATGTAACAAGTTAATATATGCCACGGGGTATGAATCACAGGAAATGATCAGTAAAAAGATCGTAAATCTCAATTCTACATTTGCTTTTATAACTCAACCCATTGAAACCCTTCCCACTCATTTTATAAACACCATCTTCTGGGAAACAGCAAGGCCTTATCTGTATTTCCGCAGCACAAATGATAAGCGTCTTATAATCGGGGGCATGGATAGTAAATTTAAAAATGCAGCATTACGTAGTCTTTTGATGGATAAAAGAGCAGGTCAGTTAAAAAATAAATTTCAGATGTTATATCCAGCACTTCGTATAATTCCCGATTTCACCTGGGCAGGAACCTTCGGCGAAACAAAGGACGGTTTGCCTTACATTGGTACTTATAAAAACATTCCGCATACGTATTTTGCCTGTGGCTTCGGTGGCAACGGAATTACCTTTAGCATGATTGCCGCTCAACTTATCAGAGATCAGATCTTGCAGAAACAAAATCCTTACGCCCAACTTTTTTCATTTAACAGATAAGTTATAAAAGCACAAAACCGGATGGAGTATCCGGCTTGTGCATCAAACTAACCCCTTCTACCAAGAGGGTATCTTTTATTCGTTATTTATTTTCTACCGGTAGGGTCAAGTATACTTCCCGCATTTTCACAGCTTTTGCCTCCAGGTAACGGTTAATGTCTTTTACGGCCCATTTTTCTCTTGATATACGATCAAGATTCAGGATCATATAGACTTTACGTTCGGTTCTATTGATCAAAAAATCTACAACATCGTCTTTATGTCCTTCAAAAAACATCTCCATTTGTTCAGCGGTTGTAAAGGGAATAGCAGATAGATCCAACAAGTATTGTTTAACCACTTGTGAATCAACCGGGATAGAGATTACCAGGTTTTCAGCAACAATTGCACGGGTTTGGGAAAAAGAAAATGTGTGTGTGATAGCAAAAGAAAATAAAATTATAATGCTTTTAATTGTTTTCATTTTTCTTTTCTTGTTTTGCAGGTCGCAGTGTTTTAAAAATGCAGGCGATACAGAAGCGTAACGCCTGCTCACTCAACCTACTTTGTGATAATACTTAATAAATTTCCGTTTTTTTATCTGTTCTTGTCCTGTTCATATCTGTTTGTTCTGCAGGATCCTCTTGCTCTGTTTCATCTGTCACTTCGGTATTTTCAGCTACAGGTTCCTGTTCTTCATCTTTCCGTCTTTTTTCTTCGTCCATACGCCTTCTTTCTTCTTCCATTAGTCTTGTTTCATTTTCTGGAGTTTCACTCGTAATCGTATGATTTGGTTTGTCCTCCAATTTGTGGTTTTGCTTCACCGGGTTTTGAATTGTTCTTTCATCTTTTTTGTTAGTCATAATTGTAAGTTTTAGTTGTTATTTAATCAGTTTCATTGTCATACATAAAAAAATAAAGCCACAATTTTCGATAGAGTAAAATAGCCATGAATAAAGGGTTTTCAAAATTGCCCCTTTTTGTGGCAGGAAGAATAAAACTCAAATTGTAGAGTTGTTGCCTCAAAAACAGAAAACATTTTTATTTAGCCCCTGGCATTTTCTTAGCAGTTCTTTTATGCGGAACAAATTTCTCTAACTGGCGAACCTGTTTATTAATGAATTTTGATTCGGTGTCATCACCCGTAGAAACTGTACCAATGAGAAATGCATACGGTTCTAATTCTGATATCTGTGAAAAGATGAGTTTAAGAATGGCTACTGTAGGGATAATCAGGATCATGCCTGCAATACCCCAGATCAGATTGCCAACGAATATTGCAAGAATAGCAATGAGCGGGTTTATATCTACTTTACTGCCTACAATTCTTGGTGTTAAAAAATTTCCCTCAATTAACTGAATGCCCTGCATGGAGGCGTAGATAAACAGCGGGGTGAGTGCATTGTCTTTTGTGAGGAGTGCATAAAAAGATGCAAGCAATGCCCCTATAAGCGGCCCCAGGTATGGTAATACATTCAATGCTGCAGCAACAATTGCAAAAAATATTGCATTTTCAAGGTTGAAAGCGAGCAGCACCGCATAATTCATTGCCGCTAATATTACCATCACGATAAACATCCCGGTAATGTATGACTGAACAAGTTGTTTAATATTTATAATTATTTCTTCAAATGTTTTTTCGTCTTCTTTTTTATGAACTGTAAGCGCCTTTTCAAGAAATTCCCGCAAAAATTTCCTGTATATCAGTAAAAGAAAAACAAGAATAGGAACGATGATGAGCCAGATCAGTAAACTCAAGACATCCACAACACTTGAACCCATGCCTTCTGCACCATTGCTCATCACCTCTTCAACAGCCTCATCAACGTTATCTATATTCTGCATCGGTTCAGTTCCTGTAACACTTTCTACATAATCTTTTACGCTCACAATGTATTCATCTAACTTTTGTTTCATCACATCCATGTCTGATGTAAAATCAAAAATTTGCCTAGTAAACATGTAGATTATAGTGCCTAAAATCACCCATGCAGTTATTACAACTAATGCAGCAGATGTTAGCCTGGGTAATTTAATGCGTTCCATGAAATTACAAATAGGAATAAATAAAATTGCTATGTAGATGGAAATGATCAGCGGAACTAAAACCGGCTTGCCAACTATCAGTAAGGTAATGATAATTGCCAGCGACAAGAGTATTGCTGCTGCTTTTACATAAAATGGTTGCTGAGTGATGATCATATCAGATCCGGTTTTTCAGGGTTTCATGAAAATATTGGGTAACTAATTAATCTTCAGCTTTCACTGAATTGGTTTTCGCCCTTTTTTTCAATAAAAAATTAGCAGCAAGTTTTACAACGTTCTCCGCAACAAATTTTGTTACAGAGCCTTTGTTCCTGAAAAGAATATCATCTACAAGCACATGGGCCCCGAGCATAATACCCTGCTTAGCAATATTTTCATCGGTTTTCACATTCTTCATCAGTGATTGAAAGGCAAGCTTAGTAATATTTTCAACGTTCATGCTTTCGTGCAACGCATCAAAACTTTCTTTCAATTGCTGCTCCTGCTGGTCTCTTAAGATTCTAAGCCTTTGTATTTCGGCTTTCAGGTCATCAGCATTTTTTATTTGATAGGTATTATTTGCCATCGGTGAAGAATTGTTTTATCAGCGCATTTAATATGGGAGTTTTGAGCCAACTGTCTTTTACGATCAGTAAAACGATAACAATAATAGCATAACCACCAGCCACCCATAAAAACCCGCTTGTTAAATTCCCGCTGCTGTATCCGATATAGATCGCCAGGCCTAATGATCCGAAAAAGATTGCAAAGGCGAGAAAGAGAATTAAAGCACCTTTCGTTATCAAGGTGCTTAATACTCCCGCTGACTTTTCAGTTGCCGTTAATGAAGTAATGTCTACTCTTGTGTCAACATACTCCTTCAGATCAGCAACAAAAATCTGAACTGCTTTTTTCGTGTCATTCATAAAATGAACTTAAAAAATTATGAATTTACTTTTGAGCTCGATTTGTTGTAAACTTTTTCAGTCATGTCCTGTGCCTGGTCAGCAAGATCTTCAGCAGCGCCCCTCAGCTCATCTGTTTTACGTTTCAGGAATTCCCCTAATTTTCCGGCCTTTTCTTTAATTTTTGTTCTTGATTCATTTCCGGCCTCAGGGGCAAATAAAATCCCGATTGCAGCTCCGGCAGCAAGCCCTGCCATAAATGCCATTGCTATTTGTTTTGCGTTCATACTTTAAAAATTTTAGATTGTTTAATAATTTATTTGTTATATGTTTTTGAAAAATCATGCCAGCAGCTTTTTCTGCATCATCAAAAGATTTGCAGAGGGCCATCTAAAAAATATTGACACATGTTGGGTAAATAATTTCCCTTTTTCAAATAATCATGTATTACTGAGTCCCGGCAATTCTCTGTAATAAATGATATAAGTAATCTGTTTACATGCATTTTACGCAAAGCTTAATCCTGAGGCATAAATTCTGTTTCTGTAATTCTAAAACAGGTTTATGAAAACAAAATTTAAAAACTTTTTCCTCATACTGGCGCTTGCATTAATTTTTACACTCAACTTTTCCTGTAAATCGGAGAATTCAAAAAAGGATAATGATGCTTTAGAAAATGCTGCTGAAGAGCTAGAAGAAGTAAATGAAGGGGTGAAAGAAGGTTACGAAAAAATTGAAGAGAAAGTAGATTCAATAGTAGATGCTGATTCACTATTAAAATAAAAGGCCAATAAAGGCGGTAGCTAAAACAAAAAAAATGAATTATGACAAGAGAAACTATGATATTGATAATTTTTGTGCTCGTGCTGATATTATTCGGGCTCATTTACTTAGCTGTGAGGCTTGTAAAATTAGAAGATAAAGCTCTGGAAAAATACATTGCGGAAAAAAGGCGGGCGGCTTATTATTTCATTGCCGAAGAATTCAGAATTGCTTCTCATAACGTAGATACAGTGCAGAAGTCAGTAAGAAAAAAATTTAGTAACCTGACATCCGGCTTTAAACTAAATTGTCAATAAATTAACCCGTTTGTGTGAAATTGAATTATAATATCCCGGGAGGGGTGGAACAGAATACTTAAAAAAGACGAGTTTAAGATATATTTCGTTCCTGCGGGCTACGTTTACCTGTAATTTTCTTTTTACAGATATTTCAGTCCTGCGGACTTACTGACAAAATTCAACTCAGAGATGATTAAACGGTATTTCACACAATAGGTTAAATTATTCAATTTCAATGTCTGAATCTTCCAGGTCGCCAGGTACCAAGGGCAGGCTGATGATAAACTTTGTGCCTTTATGTACTGCGCTTTCAACTTTAATGTTTCCTTTATGATGCAGGATAATGTTGTGTGCTGAAGTAAGGCCCAGCCCTGTTCCTTTTGGTTTACTTGTAAAGAACGGCTGAAATAATTTTTTCAGGTTTTTTTCCGGGATACCGGCTCCGTTATCTGAAATTATAATTTTACACTCTTTATTATCCGTTTCACTATCAATATGTAAAACACCTTTTTCAGTTTCCATCGCTTCAATTGCATTAATAATGATGTTTAATAATGCAATTTTAATTTTCTCGCCGTCAACAACAATTGTACAATCTCCCACCCGGTTATATTCTTTGATGAGTTTTATTTTTTTAAGATGTATCCTGTCATTCGCCATCAATATGGTATCATCCAATAACTTTACAACAGCTACAGGTTGTCTTACTAATTCAGTGAATTTTGTTGAATCAAGTAATTGTGTAACAAGTTGTGTTATCCTGTCGCTGTTCCTTTCAATAATGTCAAAATACATTTCCCTGTCTTGCACACTTACATCACCATCTGCTTTCATTTGTGCAAGCGAAAGGTTTATGTTTGTAAGCGGATTGCGTACTTCATGGCCTATGATGCGGGCAATACGGCCTGTAGAGGAAAACAATAGCATGTTTTGTTTTGATTTTTCATCAGCAATGCGCTCAGTAAGATCAAGCAAACTCCCCTGTTTACTGTTTTTACCTGCTTTCTTAGCTGAGAGATTAAGCAGCATCGGAATTTCTTTATTCGACTTTGTAAGAATACTCACTTCATAGTCATTTATACCTTGATCAAACTGTGTGGCAGTTTCAACTGCTTGTACAGATCTTTCATTGGCAAACAGGTCAGTAAGTTTTTTCTTAAGCAATTCTTCCCTCGAATAACCAAGCAGCCTGACCCCCAAGGCATTCACATCTTTAAATCTTAATTTATCGTTTGTAATAAAAATAAAATCTTCTGATTCATTAAAAATAGTTTTAAATTTTTCTTCGCTGTCCACTTTATCAAAATATTCCCTGCGCAAAGTAAAATATGCAAGCATAATAATGATGAGTGCAAGAATAGCGGAAATAATAATGAATATAATAGAACTTTTTGAAGCTGCATAAAAATTGACAAGCCTCTGTTCAAGCAAAATACTTTCTTCATTTTTAAGTACATTAATACTCTGCCGGATGCTGTCCATGTAAACACTTCCGCTGCGCACCCCTGCATTGATAGCAAATATTTTTAACTCATAATCCTGCATGGTATCAAACAGGGTTATATTTTTTTCAAGCACTTCTATCCTGTTTATACTTAACCTTTGCAATTCTAAAAGGTTTTTTTGTTGTGCCTGATTATTACCCGTGAGCAGTTGGGCTTCCTCAAAAGATGATTTCGCTTTATTCAGGGAAGTTTCAAATTTATCAATAAACTGGTCAGATGATGTAAGCCAATAAGCCCGTGCATGTGATTCAGCATTTATTAATTCCTGCATAAACACTTCAAGTTCTATCATCACCTCATACGTATGCTGAACGAGTTCGGAATTTTCCTCAAAATTCCTATTATAATAAACGCTTACGGCAGAAATAGCAATGATGATTACAATCGCTATCATAATGCTAGAAGTAATCTGGCCTACCTTGCTGATTGTAAATAATCGCATATTCTAAATATTGTTAAATCGTATCATGTTGGGGTTTTTTTTCCCCAGAATCTTTTGAATTTATTTTTCTCTTATTCCAGGCCAATCTGTAAAAGCCCTAAAATTAAAGGAATCAGGATTAATAAGCTGAATGGATGCGTATGGGTACAATTTTTATATCATTAGCACATATTAAAATAAATTTTTATGAGTGGTTTACTTTATATTATAGCAATAATATTGATCATTGGATGGGTATTAGGATTTTTTGTTTACAGTGCCGGCTCTTTAATTCATATATTATTAGTGCTTGCTGTAATAGCTATCTTGTTGCGGCTTATAAGGGGAAATAACCCTGTGTAGTGGCCGATTTCGGGTGCATAAGTTAAATTTGTGATTGATAAATTTTATCCATTTTGAAGAAACAGAAGGTCTTAGTAATTGACGATGAACAAGAAATCGGTATGCTGTTAACTATGCTTGCATCAAAAAAGGGTTATGAAGCCAAATATTCTCTTGATCTAGAGTCGGGCAGAAAGTTGGTTCATGATTTCGAACCGGACATTTTATTCTTAGATATTAATCTGCCCGATGGAAACGGTTTAGAAAACATTCGTAATTTTAAGGACATAAATGCCGGCTTAAAAATTATTATGATCAGTGCAATTGATACCCAACTCAATAAAAATAAAGCAAAACGGGAGGGCGCAGATGAGTTTATGTCAAAGCCATTCAACATACAGGAGTTAAATCTGATTTTGCAAAAATATTACCAGAAAGAAATAAACTAAAACATACATTAAAACTCAGCAACGAACTATGAGCAACAGAATTCTTATAATTGATGATGACGTTGCCATCTGTAATTTACTTTCCAGGTTTCTCACCAAGAACGGATATGTTACAGAAACATCTAATTCTGCAAAAACCGGGGTTGAGCTTGCAGGAAAAAATGATTATGATGTTGTGTTTTGTGATTTCAGATTAGGTGATGGCGACGGCAGGGATGTAATTCAAAAAATTAAAACACTGCGGCCCGAAACACAGGTGATCATCATAACGGGATATTCAGATATTAAAATAGCTGTTGAAGTAATGAAACTGGGAGCGTTTGATTATATCACCAAACCATTGCTGCCCGATGAACTTTTAATGATCATTAAAAAAGCATTGGGAGGAAACCAAATAGGGTCAAATGGAACAGGGCAGGATAGTACATTTAAAAATGGCAGCAAGAATGGAAAAAGATTTTTAAAGCCCGACAAAAAATATATTGACGGAGTAAGCTCTATATCAAAAGAATTATACAGGCAAATTGATCTTGTTGCTCCTACACAATGCAGTGTAATTATTTATGGCGAGAGCGGAACAGGAAAAGAATCATTAGCAAGGCGGATACATGAAAAAAGCAATCGCTCGGAAAAACCTTTTGTTGCAGTTGATTGTGGTGCCCTGTCAAAAGAATTGGCAGCAAGCGAATTATTCGGGCACATTAAAGGATCTTTTACAGGAGCCATCACAGAAAAAACCGGTCAATTTGAATACGCACAGGGTGGTACTTTGTTTTTAGATGAAATTACAAATTTGTCTTATGATGTGCAGGTATTATTACTGCGGGTTGTGCAGGAAAGAAGATTACGGAGAATAGGAAGTAATAAAGAAATTGATATTGATGTGAGGATTATTATTGCGTCTAATGAAAGATTAACAGAATCTGTTGCACGGGGAAAATTCAGGGATGATCTGTATCACCGGTTTAATGAATTTAGTATTGAGGTTCCTGCTCTGCGGGACAGGGATAAAGACATTTTACTTTTTGCAAATTTTTTCCTCAGCCAGTCAAATGCTGAATTTGATAAAAATGTATTACGCTTTTCACCCGAGGTGCTTGAGAAATTTCAAACCTACAGCTGGCCCGGCAATTTGCGGGAAATGGGAAATGTGATAAAAAGAGCTGTGCTGTTATGCAGTGGTGATACTATTCAATTATATGATCTCCCTTCGGAAATTGTGTATCACAGCAAATTTGACATTGAATTTTCAGGCGGGCAGACAAATACTCTTTATGACCTCCCTAATGAAAAAGCAAGTGACCTGAAAAGCGCAGCCCACCATGCCGAGTATATGCGCATTGTAGAAGTATTGCAAAAAGTAAGATACAACAGGACTAAAGCTGCTCAAATTTTAAATATTGACAGGAAGACGTTGTACTTAAAAATGAAAATGTTTAATATGCTGGAGGGTTAAAGCCTTTATTCATAAGCCCTTTCATCCTTCCCATCCATGAAATTCATAAAAGCTTTATTAGCCACTTTGCTGCCGTTTGGTGTAGGGTAGTTTCCGGTAAAGTACCAGTCGCCGAGGTTTTTAGGGCAAGCCATGTGTAGGTTTTCAACTGACTGATAAATGATCTCAACTTCCGCCCGGATTTGCTTAGTTGTAACTATTTCACTTACCTTTTTTGAAATATCATCATCTGAAAATTGTTCGTATATTTTCTTCACGAAATTGGGGACTGTACCACTGATGTTAAACTCCTGTTGCCTACACAAGTCATAGACTTCATGTAACAGTTTTTCGTTTCCTTTTTCTTTTGTTAGTTCTATCGCAGCTCTGAAAGCAACAAAATCACCCATTTTACTCATGTCAATTCCATAACAATCCGGGTAACGGATTTGCGGAGCAGATGAAACAATAATAATCTTTTTCGGATGCAGACGATCTAAGATGGCGATTATGCTTTGCTTTAATGTCGTTCCCCTTACAATAGAATCATCCAGAAGTACGATCGTATCATTATCTTTTCTTACCTGCCCGTAAGTTACATCATACACATGACTAACCATGTCGCTGCGGTCATTGTCATTAGTAATAAAGGTTCGCATCTTCACATCTTTCAGCGCAAGTTTTTCTACCCTTGGTCTTTTATCAAATAATTTTTGCAGATCAAATTCAGAAAGTTTGCCGTTGGCTTCTTTAGCGATCCTTGTTTTTTCTATGCTCAGATATTTTTCAACCCCTTTTATCAAACCGTAAAATGCTATTTCGGCTGTGTTCGGAATGAAAGAAAATATTGTGTTATCAAGATCATAATTAATTGCTTCCAACACTTGGGGTGTAAGCAAGGTCCCAAGTTGTTTACGTTCTTCATAAATCTCTTTATCATTTCCCCTTGAGAAATAAATACGTTCAAAACTGCAAGCCTTTCTTTCACCAGGCTTCTGAATATATTCTTCTTTTACTTTTCCGTTTCTTTTTATAATAAGTGCATGTCCGGGTTTTAGTTCTTGCATATTTTCAAACGGCACATCAAATACCGTCATGATTGCGGGTCGTTCGCTTGCGGCAACACAAACCTCTTCATCTACATAATAATATGCAGGACGGATCCCGTTGGGGTCTCGCATAACAAATGCATCCCCATGTCCCAACACACCAACAATTGAATATCCCCCTTCAAAATCTTTCGCTGAACGGCTCAGAACTTTTGCTACATCCAGATCATTAGCAATGAGATCACTTACTGTCTTATTATCATGATAATCATGGTACTGATCAAATAAATTCTGAACCTCAGTGTCTAAAAAATGCCCGATCTTTTCCATCACAGTAACAGTGTCGGTCTTTTCTTTCGGGTGCTGACCCAGGGCTATCAACTGCTTGAAGAGGTCGCTGTTGTTCACCATATTAAAGTTTCCCGCAAGGGCTATGTTTCTTGTCATCCAATTATTCTCCCTGAGGAAAGGATGAACGCTGAACACAGAATTTTTTCCATGTGTACCATAACGAAGGTGTCCTATCATTACTTCGCCGGTAAACTTTACATTTTGCTTGATCCAATTTGCATCTTCTGATTTTGAAGGATTATCTCTTTTCTTTTTTTTAATGTGATTAAAAACCTCATCAAACACTTCCTTGATGGCATTCGGGTTAGGGCTTCTTTGCACATCAATGTATTTATAACCTGCCTCAAGGTTGAGTTTTACAGTTGCGATGCCTGCACCATCCTGTCCCCTGTTATGTTGTTTTTCAAGAAGGAGATAGAGTTTATTGAGACCGTATTGTGCAGTGCCGTACTTTTCCTTGTAGTATTCAAGCGGTTTTAACAGCCTGATAAGGGCTACACCGCATTCATGTGTAAGAGAATCGCTCACAATGGAGATGTAAAGTTAGCGGGAAAAGAAGAAAGCCCGAAATGACTCCGGGCTTAGAATGATATTTTGAAAAAATGCTTATTTCAGGTTTGAATCAAGAATATTCGGGTCGCCAACATTTGAGGTATTGTTTATATATTGGGCGTCACCAAAACCAAGGATGGGCCAGAAAATAAATCCAAGCAATGCAAGCCCAACTCCAAAGCCTGCCTCTTTTCCAAAATTTTTAGCAATGTCGATAGACATAATGAAAAGGATAATAATATTGACCAAAGGAATAATGAGTAAAAAGATCCACCACAGTGGGCGTTTGGCAATTTGAAGCATTACAATGATATTATAGATCGGGATAATGACAGCCCAACCCGGTTTACCTGCTTTTTCAAAAGCTTTCCACATTCCGGCAATTACTATTACAATTACCGCAATGTAAATAATCCAAATAATTGATGACATACTCGTGTAGTTTTAGGTTGTTGTGCCTACTCTATACAGTTTTCGGCGTCCCTGTAAGCCGAAGGTAAAAGTAATTTTTGAAAAAATAAATTAAGAAATGTAAATAAAATGCAAGGCAAACAAAGCCCTACAAGAACCCTTTTACAATTTCATCAACGCTCACACCATCGGCTTCTGCCTTATAATTTCGAACAATACGATGGCGGAGAACCGGCATTGCTACAGCTTTCACATCTTCAATATCGGGAGCATATTTCCCATTAATGGCCGCATTACATTTTGCACCGAGAACAAGGTACTGGCTTGCCCTTGGGCCTGCGCCCCAGCTTAAGTATTCATTTGCTTTTGCATCTGCTTTTGCGGTTTGGGGGCGGGTTTTTGATGCAAGAGAAACTGCGTATTCCAGTACATTATCTGTGATTGGTATTCTTCTTATTAAATGCTGGTAATAAATAATTTCTTCTGCACCGATAATTTTATGCAGTTCGGGTTTTGTATCAATTGTTGTTGTTTTTACAACGTTTATCTCTTCATCAAAGCTCGGATAATCAAGAATTATGTTAAACATGAACCTGTCGAGTTGCGCTTCAGGGAGCGGATAGGTTCCTTCCTGCTCAATGGGGTTTTGTGTAGCGAGAACAAAGAATGGCAAATCCAGTTTATGCAGCGTCCCCCCAATAGTTACATTTTTTTCCTGCATGGCTTCAAGCAAAGCAGCTTGTGTTTTTGGTGGTGTTCTGTTTATTTCATCAGCAAGAATAATGTTTGCAAATACAGGGCCTTTCAAAAACCTGAAACTCCTGTTTTCATCTAATATTTCGCTACCTGTAATATCACTTGGCATCAGGTCAGGAGTGAATTGTATTCTTTTAAAACTCAACTCAAGAACATCGGCTATGGTTTTTATGAGCAAGGTTTTTGCTAAGCCGGGAACACCAACAAGCAAACTGTGCCCGTCACTGAAAACGGTAAGCAACACCTGGCTCACAACTTCATCTTGCCCTACAATCACTTTTCCGATTTCCGCTTTTAATCTTTTAAAATCCATTGCAAGATTATCAATAGCTTCTACGTCATTTTTAAATTCTTTCATAAGATGGCTTTCAATTGAACTGAAAAAGTAAAGAGAATATTTTTTTGTGAGGTGATGTTTAACAGCTTATAACATTATTTTGCATTGTTTGCAATATTTACAAGCTCATTCAGGTTTTCGCAATCAGAATATACCGGGTCAATTTTCAAGTATACAGATTTTACTTTCTCCCTGAGCCATTCATCCATCAACCTGAACTTTTTTTCCTGTAAAGCAGCCTGTTGCATTCTGTTGTAATCTGTTTCAATACTTGCTATGTGAGGCTGACTCTGTGATTTGAGCAACACAATACGCACAGCTTTTTTACCGTCTTGTGTTGTGTACTGAGTTACTTTACTTATTTCACCCGGCGACATTTTTTCAATGAGGTAATACATTTCGGGTTCCAGTTGATTAATTTCAAAATATGCCTCTCCTGTGTTGGGGTTTTCAATGTTTCCGCCTGTAAGTTTTGAATATTCATCCATAGAATATTTTGAAGCGGCATTATAAAAATTGATTTTTCCAGCAGTAATTTCCGAACGGATACTATCCAGTTTTTTTGTTGCAATGTTCATGTTGGTAGCAGTCGTTTTCGGCATTATGAGCATGTGTTTTAAACAAATTGTATTGCCCTGCCGGCTTATGAGTTTTATGAGGTGGTAACCGAACTGCGTTTGCACAACTTCGCTGATTTCGCCGGGTGCTAATTTGAAAGCTGCCGCTTCAAATTCAGGAACAAACTGCCCCCGACCAACGCATCCTAACTCAATTCTGGCGTTGCCTTCCTCATCCCTGTCGTCTGTATATATTTCTGCAATACTCTCAAAATTTTCACCGTTTATCACTCTTTTGCGCAGGTCTTCGGTCTTCTCTTTTGCATAAGCTTTTTGCTCAGCAGTAGGCTCAGGTATAATTACGATTTGAGCGACTTCTACCTCAGCATTATAGTACGGCAAAGAATCTTTTGGTATCTTAGAAAAAAATTCTTTCACTTCTGAGGGTGAAATGGAAACCTCACCGAATAATGTCTCCTGCATGGTTTGTGCAAGTAACTGGCTGCGTATGTCGCCCCTGAATTCTTCTTTCATTTCTAGTACTGTTTTCCCGTAGTATTCTTCCATACGTTCTGTACTACCAAAAAGGGAAACAAAGTATCGGATGCGTCGGTCAAGTTCATATTCAACCTGGTCGTCTGTAACAATAATACTGTCCTTTGCTGCTTGTACGATGAGTAATTTTTGTGCTATAAATTGTTGCAGCAGTGAACACCTGTAGTCTGCCGGTAAAACACCATTATTTTGCTGCTTGTCTTGCAGAAATACTGTTTCAATATCACTCTTCAAAATGATGTTTTCATCTACCTGCCCTACAATTTTATCTATCACCACGGGTTGGGCAAACAACAAACTTTGCAAGCTTGTGAAAAGTATAATGAGAAATTTTTGTTTCATTTCGATGTTTTTTCTTTTTTGAATATTTCTGCGTTGTCTTGTTTTAATCCTTCCGAGTACATGTTTTGATAGTTTTCTTTTAGCATATCCATTTTGCGCCTCCCTATGATAATTTGCAAAACGTCGCCTTTCACATATTCAAACGGAGAAAGAGTTCCAGCATTGCGTAATGCATGTACTCTTACAATGTATTTGTTCGTTTCATCTGCATATTCTACAGTTCCGCTTGTATGCAACTGGTTATTATCAAACATTTGAAGGGGCAGAATCTTAAATAATGCATCTTCACTAAACCAGTTCTGCGAATCAAAAATGTATCCTTTACAATTATTCAGGCAATATGCTTCTAACTCATTTCGCACCATTCTAATGTCTTTTTTGAACCAGGTTCGCAAAGAATCATAACTGTTCAATTCTTTATCAACTATTGCATAACTGATTTGATAAATATCCTGCTTCAGGATAAACTCCTGCGGGTGGTTATCAAAATATAACCGCAGGGAATCTTCAGTTACCAGTGTATCAAGATTTTCAGTAAGCCACTGTTTTTCATAAGCGTAGATAACTAAACTTTCCCTGTATTCCTTTGCTTGCTTATCAATTTCGGGCAAACGGCTTTGCAGGTTATCCTCTGAGATTTTCAGAATAAGGTTATGCCTGATCCAACTATTAACAAATTCATCAACAATTTTTGCGGAATCTTCGGCTGTTGTATTATCAGAAAGCAGTCCTTTAATATCGGAAGGGTACAGGTACTTGTCATATACCCTTGCAAGAGGTTCTTCACTAACTTGTTCTTTTTCTGATGAACATGCAGTGAAGAGCCCAAAGCATAAAAGTGTGACTATTATTTTGAAAAGATTGAATTGCAAATTTTATTTTATCATTGAATTAAATACATCACTGTTTACTTTCACCGGATACTTATTGCGCAATTCTTCTATCCATTGTTTTTCAAGGTAATCCTGGTAATTGGAAATTACATATCCTCTGGCTTCTTTCAAGGTTTTGGGTTGAGGGGGAACAACCCCGTTCACTTTCACAAAAGTGATGCTTCCGTCAGACCCGAGAATATTTTCACCAATGCCGGTTTTTTTATTCATAGCATCAACATTTGAGTTTTGCCCAGTAATATAATATGCTGATTCTGCAGATACCATTTCAACACTGTCAATCACAAATTTTGTTACTACAATACTGTCAGCAATGTTTTTCGCAGCAAGCTTGCGAACTTCTTTTGCGGTAGATTCATCCGGGCAGCGGTAAACAGTTGCATCTACTCTTTCATCCCACATATATTCGTTTTTGTGCATCTCATAATATTTTTCAAGACCTGCTGTATCTTTTGCTGCTGCCGTCCAAACTTTTTGTTCCAACAAAGCGAACAATGGAATACCATCCCTGTATTCCTGCATCAATCTGCGGAAATCCTCATTTCTTGTGGTGAGATCATATTCAATTATAAATTGTTCAGATGCCGTTTTATATAGTTTATCAAATTTTGCGGTTGCATCTTTATCCCTGTTTGCTTTTTGATTCAGGTCAATATAATTCGCCATATGCTGTTGAGTGAAAGTGCCATCTCCCAGAGTAAACAAAGGTAAGTTCATACCTGAGGCTTTATTCAATTTCCATGAGTTGTTTATAAAAGTGGAGTCGAGCGAAGCAATGAATGCTGCTTTATTTTCAGGATATTCTTTGAAGTTATACTTTGCTTTTGCTTTCGCAACAAAATCATTCCTTAGCTGATTGTATTCTTCGCTGCGTTCTATTTTCGAACGAATGTCAGATTTGGCTTCTTCTAAAGTAGCGATAGGTTTTTTCTCCAGCAATTTAATGATGTGATAGCCGAATTTAGTTTTTGCAGGTTCAGATATGTCACCCACATTTTTCAGCCCAAAAGCAGCAGCTTCAAAAGCGGGAACCATTTTTCCTACCCCGAAAGCTTCCAACTCTCCATCTTTTACTTTCGTATTTGTGTCATCTGAATATTTCTTCACTGCTTCAGCAAAAGTCATTTGTCCGCTTTTTACGAGGTTGTAAATACTGTCAACTTTCACTTTTGCAGCATCAAAATCCATGTTCGCAGGATTGCCACCAATTGTTTTTGGTTTTATTAAAATATGTGCAACTTTTACCTGGCCCGATGCCGGTTTTTCCTGGTGAACTTTTATGAGATGATATCCGTATTTTGTTTTTACAATTTCTGAAACTCCGCCCACTTTTGTGTTGTAAGCAGCATTTTCAAAATTCATTTCAGGAATACTGTAGGCCGTCATCCAACCCAGCATTCCTCCTGTTTCTTTTGCATTTTGATCCGAAGAAACTTCAGCAGTAACTTTTGCAAAATCCTCACCTTTCATGATTCTTTCTTTTGCAGTCATGATTTTTTGATATGCTGCCAGTGTATCTTCCGGCTTTGCATCAGGGGCAACAGTTATCATGAGGTGAGAAACCTGGCGTTCTGTTTTCATTCTGTTGTAGTGTTTCTGTACTGCTGCATCCATCACTTCTTTGTCAAAGTTTGATTTGATGAGCTGGTCACCGTACTTTTCCAATTCATCCCGAACTTTTGCTGCTGTATCAATTTGCAAGGCCCTTGCTTCAGAAACTTTCAGTTTAAAGTTGATATACAGGTCAAGATATTCCTGTAAACTTTCTTTTGAAAAATCATTTTTTTTGTTCGGGTTGTTTTTTTGATACACATACAGGAATTCCGATTTTGTTATCGGCTGCCCCGAAACTGTGAACAGAACCGGATCGTTGCCGTTTGCTTGTGTAAAACCTGTTTGAGCATACACACTCAAAATAAATGTAAAACATAGAATTTTAACTAATCCTTTCATATCAAGCTGTTTAGTCGTTTTAAAGGGTTTTAAAAAGGCATGCAAAGCTAACCCTTTTTTGCTTCAGAACTAAGTAAAATATGAAGTTTTGAAATCGGTTTATTCCTGGAAATAAAATGAATTGGAAAGCCTGCATGCGCCTGTGTAACCCGGTTTTGAAATTGGTTTAATGTGGTTTTTTAGATTTTTGAGTGGCTGGAATCAACAAAAACCGTGCATGGCAGACCATTTTATGCTTACCTTTGTAGCCTTTAACAAATTTTAAAAAATGATTTCTAACAACAAGGTTGTAACCCTTACTTACAAATTACATGAAAACAACGCAGAAGGGGGGCTGATAGAACAGGTGAATTCAGACAATCCTTTTGTATTCCTTTTTGGCGCTGGTAGTTTATTACCCGAATTTGAGCAGAACCTCCAGGGTAAAATAGTTGGAAGCACTTTCGGTTTCGGCATCCAGGCAGAGAATGCTTACGGATTGATGGATGATACGGCAATAGAATATGTGCCTAAGGAAATATTTATGCTGGATGGGGTGTTGGCAGAAGATCTTTTAGTGATTGATAGTGTGATAAACCTGCGAAACCAGGATGGACATCTCGTGCGGGCAAGGGTTGTTGAAGTGAGCGAAGCTGAAGTGTTGCTTGATTTTAATCATCCCCTTGCCGGGGTAAACTTATATTTTACAGGCGAAGTACTTGATATAAGAGATGCTACATCTGAAGAAATTTCTCATGGGCATGTGCATGGCCCGGGTGGGCATCATCATTGACATTTTTTTGATAGGTTGATATTTGACTTGTTGATTGAAAATAAAAAAACCCTAACAACAAATCAAAATATCAAAGGCTTGGCGTTCTTCCACCATCAACCGGTAAATTAATACCATTGATATAACTTGCTGAAGGGCTTGCTAAAAAGGCAATTGCATTTGCTATTTCAGATGCTTCAGCGAACCGTTTCATAGGAATTTCATCTTGCATTTCTTTTTCTAGTTCCTGCTCACTAATATTTTTCTTTGCAGAATTATTTTTTACTATTGCATGCAATCTTTCTGTTTTTGTAGCTCCGGGTAACACATTATTTACTGTGATGTTGAATTTTCCCAACTCATTAGCCATTGTTTTTGCCCAGCTTGCCACAGCTCCACGAATTGTATTTGAAACACCGAGATTGGGGATTGGAGTTTTTACTGATGTTGATATTACATTGATAATTCTCCCGTACCCGGCTTCCTTCATTCCTGGGATAAGCGCAGTGGTTAAAATATGATTGCAGATAACATGTGCCTGAAATGTGTTGATGAACTGTTCTTCAGTTGCTTCAGTGATCTGCCCTGCTGCAGGCCCGCCGGTGTTGTTAATTAAAATATGAATAGGTTTTTTATACACTGAAACAAATTGATGAAGGTTTTTTTTCAGTTCTTCCGGATTTGAAAAATCCGCAACTACAAAAACATGTTTTTGATTTTCTGTAACCGGGAGTTCTGAAATTGTTTGTTTCAGTTTTTCTTCATTGCGGGCGATGAGAATAATTTCTGCACCAAGCGAAGCAAGTTCTAAGGCGCATGCTTTGCCTATACCCTGCGTACTTCCGCAAACAATTGCTGATTTGTTTTGTAATGACAGGTTCATATTTTCTTTCTAAATTTATCCCACCAAAATTCAAAGATATGCCAATAGCGCCACCTTTTAATCTGAAAAAATGGATTGATGAAAACCGCCACCTGTTGAAACCTCCAGTAGGAAATCAGCAAGTGTATAAAGCCAATGAAGATTTTATTGTGATGGTAGTGGGGGGTCCCAATGCCCGCAAAGATTTTCATTTTGAAGATGGGGAAGAATTATTTTATCAATTAGAGGGAGATATTGTTGTTTCTATCCAGGAAGATGGAAAAAGAAAAGATATGCATATTAAAGAAGGTGATATGTTTTTATTGCCGCCCAATGTTCCGCATTGTCCGCAAAGACCTGCAAATACAATAGGTTTGGTGATAGAACGCTACAGGGAAGAAAAAGAATTTGATAAATGCATCTGGTTTTGCGAGAAGTGTAACAACAAATTACATGAGGAAACTTTTCCACTGAAAGATATAGTGAACCAGTTGCCTAAAATTATGGGTGGATTTTATGAAAACCTGGAATTAAGAACTTGTAGGAGTTGCGGTGCTGTGATGGAGCCTCCTGTTATGCCGAAGTCTTAGATCAATAAAAGCCTAACCTTCTCTCTAACTCTCCACTAAGTTTTGGTAATTTTTTTCTTTCCATCAGAAAGCTGCTGAGTATTGAAAAGTCTTTGAAGATATAATGTTTATCTAAAGCTCCTCTTAAATATTCTTTACCACTGCTGCCGCCTGTTCCCACTCTGCTGCCTATCATTCTACCAACCATGTTAATATGCCTGAAGCGCCAGGTCGCCATTTGTTCATCAATATCCAGCAAATTATGAATGAGTTGAAATGGAGCTTGCAGCATGGGATATCCCCTGTATAATAATATAAATAAACCAGAACGCATTGCTTTACTGTTTAAAAAAGTATGCTCGCTTTTCGTTTCACTGAAAAATAATTCATGTAACGTCTGCACATTTTGTTTTTCACCCTCCACCAGTCCGCTTTCATATATCTTCATGAAGTCATTCCAGAAATCATGAAATGCGGTAGTATTATCAAATTGCGATTTATAATTTTTCCACAGTTCGGTATCATTTAAAAACGGCATACGTTCAAGCCATACATTTAATAACTCCAGCAGGGTTTTTTGTTGCTCCACCTTTTTTATCTCTGCAACATATTCAGGCTTGAGCATACTTAAATAATATTGCTGGCCATAACGATGTTCATACTTTAATCCCAACTTTGCTTCCAGCATTTTAAATTGCCAGCTTTGAAAACCGCTTGCAGGCCGAAGAAAATCCCTGAAGTCATAGAAATCAAGCGGGGTCATGGTTTCCAAAATATCAATCTGATGAACGAGTACTTTTAGGATTGTCGAAATTCTATGTGTCCGGTGTACAATGGTTTGCAATTCAGGAGAATTATCATTTACACTTTGTTGGTTCATAATCTCCAAAATAGAATCCAACTCAAAATGCATTTGTTTAAACCAGAGTTCATACGCTTGGTGAATGATGATGAATAACATCTCATCATGGGCATGCGCATTTTCTTTATCACTTTCTAAAGACTGCGCAGTTAATATTTTATCAAGTTGAAGGTATTCAGTATACTCAACCGGTGGCTTAGACATATTCATAAAATTATGTTGTAAAGTTGGGGATTAATCAATGAAATTAAAAGTGATATAAATCATTTAAATATTTTCTCATCTTTGTTGCGATGTTAAAAATTGACATACATACGCACATTATTCCTGAACATTTTCCAAAATGGAGTGAAAAATTTCTTGATACAAGATATATTCATTTAGATCATTATTGTCCCGGCTGTGCGAAAATGATGCAGGGTGATAAATTTTTTCGTGAGATAAAATCAAATTGCTGGGATGCTGATGTACGCATAAAAGATTGTGATGAAACAGAAGTGAATGTACAAGT